>JAJDNM010000125.1 GCA_022340665.1 Acidobacteriota bacterium
GAGAACCACGAAAACGAGGGCGACGAGATAGAACTTGACCGAGATTCGCTTGTGCGCGCGATCGATGAGTGGTACGCCGGACTCGTAGACCTCTGTCTTGGCGGCCGAGCGCTGGCGGGTACGCTGTCCGAGCAGTGCCGCTGCTCCCAGCAACACTGCTGCGAATCCCCCGGCAACCGCGAGGGTGATCAGGACGGGCATGAATTGATCGGCCATCAGCTTCCTTTGCCTCGACGAGGTCCACCGCGGATCGTAGCCGTGCACCAGGAGCAGGTCAAATGTCGAGGGGAGTGGCTGCAGACTCCAAACATCGGTTTCCCCATTTGAGTCTCGAAAGCGCAAACAGGGCCGGCCAATAAGACATAGAAAACACCGGTGAATGGAAAACCACGAAAACCGAAATGCGTAGTAACCTCTGGCGGTTGCACCGCGTGAACGCGGTTTCTGGAGGAAATACATGGGGAGGAAGGTCCATCGGCTCATCTGCTGCGTCCTGGTTATGGCGGCGGTAGTGGCCGGAGTTGCCGCGCAAGACGCCGGCGAACCAATGGCGACCTTCTTCGCGCCGCTGGAAGTCCCTTTGGTCAGTGTCGACGTCTACGTATCCGACCGTGACGGTCGCCCCGTACCTGGCTTGACTATCGAGGATTTCGAGCTCGTCGAGGACGGCGACTCGGTGATGATCTCGCACTTTTATGCCGCTCCAGGGGTCGCTTCGCCCGACCAGGATTCCGGCGAAGTCGTCGATTCCGGTCTCACGCCATCGCCCTCGCAGGATCTCTACCTGGTGATCTTTTTCGATGACACCAACCTCGGGCGGGGACGCCGCCAAGCTGCGGTCGAGCATCTCCGCACATTTCTCGCCGGCGACCTGCCGCAGGATCTCAAGGTCATGCTGGTCCGCTATGACGGTCGAATCCATGTCGATCGAGGATTCACCGAGGAAACCGACGAAGTGATCACCGCGCTCGAAGCGATCAAGGATGCGGCCTCCCTCTCCCGTGAGATCGACGAGAAGATGCTGATTCGGGAGATTGAGACCTCGGTGACGGGAGCCTCGGTGGCGGGCAGAACGTCGCCCCACGACCTGGAGAGAGCCGGACGATCGAGTTATCAGGCCATAAATTCGTATGTCGATCAGACGGTCCACAGATCCCGCACCAGCATCGAGAATCAGAAAAGGTTGATCAGATCGTTGTCCGGGTTGAACGGCCGCAAGGCCCTCCTGCTCGTCAGTGATGGCGTCGAGGCGCGGCCTGGCGAAGGTCTGTATCGGAGGTGGGCACAAATCTTCGGGGACATTTCAATTTTTCGGATCGATGCGCAGCGAGCCTTCCTGCAAGCCTCGCGCAATGACGTCAGCAACGAATTCGACGAGCTCGCTCAATTCGCCAACGGCCATCGGGTGAGCATATATACGCTCGCGGGCGTCGGGGCAGGCCTCGCGCGGTCGATGTCGGCCGAGACGAGGCTCATGGACGTCGATGGTGTGGGAGTGGATCAGGCGATGAGCGCCGAGGTCCTGATGTCCAATATGTCCGGTACCACCGGGGGGCGCGCGCTGGTGAATTCTCCGGCCCTCGCCGGGCAGCTCGCCGATGTGTCGGTTGAACTTAGCAGCTATTACTCGCTCGCGTTCGAACCGAATCATGCGAGCGACAACGCCTACCATCGGCTCGAGGTCAAGGTCAAACGGGATGGCGTCCGCGTCCGCAATCGCGAGGGCTATCTCGATATTCCCCAAACCGAGCGGCTGATCGACGCGACGCTCGCGGCTGCGGTGCATGGCGTCGCCGACAACCCCCTCGGGATCGCGGCATCGAGCGGCCAGGTGATGGTGCGCGAGGACGGCTCCTATCTGGTGCCGATCATCGTCACGGTGCCGATCGGCGGGCTCGTTTTGGTTCCGTCCGAGGAAGAGCACCGGGGTCAGATTTCCATTCTGTTCACGGTTCGTGACGACAGAGGCGACCTTTCACCACCGCAGCGGCGCGAATATCCGGTGCCGGTAGGGAATGATGATCTGGCTTCCGCGCTCAGTCAGACCGCGGGCTTCACGTTCCGACTCGCGGTACGGCCTGGAAGGCAACGGATCGCGGTTGGAGTGAGGGATGAGATTGCGCAAACCGAGTCCGTCACCATGATCGAGGTCGACGTCAAAGAAAGGGTGCACGCCGAAAGTTGAAGGTCGAACGTCCGACTGTGACGCCTCGGCGAGTGCTCGCACGTTGGTGCAGAGGGTCGGCAATTATCGCGTTCATCGGTTGCGCGAGCCTTGGTTTCGCATCTCAGGGCCAGGCTGAGGACTCCGAACCTTCTCGACCGGAGATCGTCGAGTCTATGAGAATCGGTGCGGTGGAGGCGCGCACAGGGGCGTTGCTGCTCTCCGGGCAGGCTGGTGGAGACGTCAAGGGTTCGCTGATCTGGTCGCTCGCAGATCGGGCACCAGACGGGAGAACGAACGTGCCGTATGTCGTCGAGGTCGACGGCCGTTCGCTGATGGCGGGGCGAACCCGTGGAGCGATTGCTGTCGGACTTTACGCATACGTCGTGGATGACGACGGCAGAGTTGTCGATCACTCCGAACGCGGAGTGATCCTCGATCCGGCAATCTACGAAGATCGAATCACTGCGTGCGGCTTGAAGTTCAGTGGGGCGTTCGCGTTGCCTGCGGGCCGTTATGCATTGAGGGTCATGGTCCGCAATCAGCGAAGCGAGCGGTTTTTCATGTCATGGAGCCTTGTGACGGTGCCGTCTGAAGACGATTCGTCGCCGCAGCTTCTCCCGCCGCTCTTCCCCGATGAGGGGTCGCAATGGTTGATGATCCGCCAAGGCGACACGGATGATGCCGTGATCTCCGGGAACTGCGGTGGCGTCTTCCCGTCCGCGCGCCCTGCGGTGGTCGAAGACCATCCTGCAGAGGTATGGCTCGGGGGGGGAGGCTGGGGCCGGGGTGCGCGGGTTTCGATCCGGATCCAGAACGACGTCGGACGAACCGTGTCCGAGCCAAATGTGAGTCTATCGGCATCAGGCTCGGGGGGGTTCGAATTCCACCGCGCCGTGCTCTCGCCAATTGACCTGCCGCCGGGCGAATACACCCTCATAGTCTCGTTGACTGATGATCAATCGAGCGAGGTTCTGCGGCGTGCGCTTCCGATCTTGGTGGTGCGCGAAGGGGAACCACCTGCGTGGCCAGCCAGCCTTCGAAACGAGAATGACCAGGTATTGACGCATTCTGAGTCGAGACCGGAGCCGGCGTCCAAGTTGCGCAAGAATGAGATACGGAGCGCCTATCGCCGCGCTTTGCGCACGTTGGCCAACGGAGATGCGGTATCCGGTCGACGGCAGGTTGCGGATCTCGAGCGCAGGGTCGCAAAGGCGCCGTCTCGGAAAGCGCTGAATGCCTTGGGGGAAGCGGAATACGCTGAGTCAAAGGCGCTTGCGGCGCGGGACCCTGCCTGTTTGATGCCGTTGGCACTTTTGCATCGGGAGCTGTACCGCAGCTATCTGGCTCGATCCGAGGGAGCCCTCGCAATGCACGCGCGGAAGATGACCATCACCAGCGCGCAGCAATTGGCACGCCTCGATCCTGGCAACAGTTTTTCCAGTGGCCTGATGGTGAATTTTGCGCGAGACCTCGCGCAGGCCGGCGCATCGTCGGCGGCACGTGCACTTCTCGAGCAAACCCTGTACTACAGTCCTGACTATCAACCGGCCTTGCTGTCGCTCGGATTCAGCTTCGAGAGGAGCGGCGAGTATTTCGACGCGGCCGTCAACTACCGTAGGTCGGTCGACATCGCAGCCGGCTCGGACGAGGGCAGACTTCGGCTCGCCATCAACCTGATCAGGACTGGCCGGGCGGTGGGAGGCGTGGAACATCTGAGGCGATTGATCCGGGGACCGGCCAGGCCCTGGATCCAGAAAATCGCGGCGCAGGAACTGGTTCGTTACCTGATCGAACGGGGCGAGATGGGTGAGGCCGAGAGGGTGGCTCGTCAGGCGCTCGTGCGGCTGCCGGAGGATCAGCGCATCCACATCCTGCTGGCGGCAATTCTCGAACAATCGAACCGCCACGGTCAGGCGATCGAGCAGGTGCGCGAACTTCCCCCGGCCAGTCGCGGTGTATCTCCGCGAGCGAGGTATGGCGAGTGGCCGGCCCTTGGAACTTCAGCATCTCAGGTGACCCTCAATTCGCTCGCCGGCGAAGCGCTGCCGGTGCTGCAATCCGCATTGGCCGATGGAGGAGGGGCGAGGTGATGATGCGTGGCCAAGTGCTACGTGCGGGCACCATCCTGCTCGTTGTCCTGTGCGCCACCGTCGGAGCATGGGCTGAGGATATCTGGGTGTCGATCGTCGAGCCGAGCGACGGTGACTTCGTTATCGGCGATGTCGAGTTCGTGGTGGAGGTCGTTGCTCGAGCCGAGATCTTCGAGGTTGAGTTTCAGCTCGATGGTCGGCCGATCGGGACCCTGACTCAGGAACCGTTTCGGATGAAGGTCGACCTTGGCGAGAAAAACACCGCCCATCGATTTTCGGTCGTGGCCAGGGATGTGGAGGGGAACGAGGCGACCCATCAGGTCTCCACGCAGCCGCTAGCTATTGCGGCCGATTATGAGGTCGAGCTGCAGCAGCTCTATGTTTCAGTGACTCGCGAAGGCGAGCGGGTGCTCGATCTCGGTCGTGAACATTTCTTCGTCTCAGACGAGGGTGACGCACAGGAACTGGTCACCTTCGCTCGCGGTGACATCCCATTCACGGCCGTTCTGCTGATTGACGCGAGTGCATCCATGTACGGCGAAAAGATCGAATCGGCGACCACCGGAGCAGCGTCTTTCGTCTACGGGATGAAAGAGCTGGATCAGGCGCAGGTGATCGTGTTCTCGGACCAGCTCCTGAGCATCACGCCGATCACCGATTCCAAGGCCGTTCTCACGGCCGGGCTCAGCGACACCGAGGCGCGCGGGGGGACAGCTCTTCTGGATCACCTCTTCGTCGCGTTGAAGCTCCTCGAACAGCGTCAGGGACGCCGGGTACTGATCCTCCTGTCGGATGGGATCGATACCCACAGTGTATTGCCGCTGGATCATTTTTCCGCGATTGCGCGGAGGAGCAACGCGCTCATCTACTGGATGCGGATCGTTCGGGAAAATGATCAATCGACGCCGGGGGGAGAAGTGCGCTTGAGCTCGGCGTGGAAAAACCCGGAGCAGTACCGGGCGCAGTACGACGCACTGACAGATGCGGTTGTCCAGAGCGGCGGACGGATCTTCGGCGTCACGTCGCCGACCGAGATCCGGCCAGTTTTCATGCGGATCCTCGACGAGCTTCGCGAACAATACGTGCTCGGCTATTACCCGAACGACACCCAGAACGACGGTCGCTGGCATCGGGTTCGGGTGCGCGTCGACGCCCGCGGAGTCGAGGTTCGTGCGCCGCGCGGCTACGTGGATCACTGAAGAAAAGCCGACAGCAATCAGCACCTCTCTGGGAGGGGCAAGCGGACAGCAGGAGCTTCATGAATAATCCGGGCTTAAAAGCTTCTGCTATCCTCCACGCCTGACGGAGAGCAGATGCAGCACGAGATCATCCTCATCCTCGATTTCGGTTCCCAGTACACACAGCTCATCGCTCGGCGCTTGCGCGAACTCGGCGTCAAGACTGTCGTCGAGCGCGGAGACCTGGGCGAAAAGGAGATCCGCGATTTCAGACCGGTGGCGATCGTTCTTTCCGGGGGGCCCGCCAGCGTATTCGAAGAGGGATCCTTGCAGGCAAACCCGGTTGTCTTCAACCTCGACGTTCCGGTCCTCGGCATCTGCTACGGCCTCCATTTGATGGCGCGCCACCTTGGCGGCGACGTTCGGTCTTCGGCGCAGCGCGAGTACGGCCTCGCGGAGCTCGATCTGGTCAAGGAGGGCCCGGTCTTCGCGGGGACACCGAGCCGGCAGCCAGTTTGGATGAGCCACGGCGACCTTGTGGAGCGCGTGCCCGAGGGTTTCGAGATCCTGGCCCGTACCACGACAACCAAGGTGGCCGCGATGTACGAGCGTTCGAGACGGTTCGTCGGTCTGCAGTTCCACCCGGAGGTGCGCCATACGCCGCATGGCACAACGATGCTGGAGAATTTTATCGCCCTTTCAGGCGCAGTACGTGACTGGAACCCTGCCGCCATCCGGCATGAGCTGGTTGCCGCCCTCGAAGAGGAAATTACTGAAGGAAAGGTGATATGCGGAGTGTCTGGCGGCGTCGACTCGTCTGTCACCGCGGTTCTCCTCCGCGAGGCAATCGGCGATCGCGTCGTCCCTATCTTCGTTGACACCGGACTGCTGCGAAAAAACGAGGGCGATGCGGTCGAACGGAGTTTCGCGGAATTCGGTCTCGAGCTCGATCGGGTGGACGCTTCCGATCAATTCTTCACGGCACTCTCCGGAGTTGAGGATCCTGAGGAGAAACGCAGGATCATCGGGCGCGAGTTTGTGGCGGTTTTCGAGGCAGAGGCGCGTCGATTCGCAGATGCAAGCTACCTTGCCCAAGGGACCCTTTACCCGGACGTCATCGAGTCTTCCGGCGTTCGCGGAACCGCGGCGGTCATCAAAACCCACCACAACGTCGGCGGATTGCCTGAACGCCTCGGACTGGATTTGGTGGAGCCGTTGCGAGACCTGTTCAAGGACGAAGTCCGCAGGGTAGGGGAGGAGCTCGGTCTTCCGCACGAATTCGTGTGGCGCCATCCGTTCCCCGGACCTGGCCTGGCGGTGAGAATCCTGGGTGCAGTTGATCCGGATCGTGTCCGGACCCTCCAGGAAGCCGACGCGATTGTCATCCAGGAAGTACGTGCCGCCCGACTCTACGACGAGATATCGCAGGCGTTGTGTGTCCTGCTTCCGGTCAGAAGTGTGGGCGTCATGGGGGACTCGCGAACCTATGAAAATGTCCTTGCCATCAGGGCTGTGACGACCACGGATTTCATGACCGCGGACTGGTACCGTTTCCCGCCCGACGTCCTCGATCGGATCGCCCGCCGCGTGGTCAACGAGGTGGCCGGAATCAACCGCGTGGTGTACGACGTCACCTCCAAGCCACCCGGCACCATTGAATGGGAGTAGTGCCTGCGGCGACTGCCGAATTTTGAATTCTCAATTTTGAATTTTGAATTGCCCCCCAACCACCTCTGTAACTGGGAGGTTGGGCGGGAATTCAAAATTCATAATTCACAATTCAAATTTGAGTGGGTGGGCGGATGGTAGAATGACTGCGCTGCCGGTTCAGCTTCACCCGGTGGCTGACCGTCGAAATTTCTGACGGTTCTCCCAGGGAGGAAAACATGGCACGGACCAAGGTCGTCATCATGGGGGCGGCTGGGCGCGATTTTCACAATTTCAACTGCCTGTTCCGCGATAACGAGAATTACGAAGTTGTGGCCTTTACTGCCACGCAGATTCCGGACATAGAGGACCGGACCTATCCTGCAGAGATTGCGGGCTCGCTGTATCCCGACGGTATTCCGATCCATCCCGAGTCAGACCTCGAAGAGATCATTGCCGAGCACGAAGTCGACGAGGTCTGGTTCAGCTACTCCGACGTGCCCCACGAATACGTCATGCACAAGGGATCGCAGGTGATCGGTTGGGGACCGCATTTCGGCCTGTGCTCCGCGACCAAAACGATGGTGGCGTCCTCCAAACCGATCATCGCCATTACCGCCGTGCGAACCGGCGTCGGCAAATCGCAGACCACACGCTATGTGTCCCGCATCCTCAAGGAAATGGGAAAGAGGGTTGTCGCGATCCGCCACCCGATGCCTTACGGCGACCTCGCCAAGCAGGCCTGCCAAAGGTTCGAGACCTACGACGATCTCGATCGTCACCGTTGCACGATCGAAGAGCGCGAGGAGTACGAGCCCCACATCGATAACGGCTTCGTGGTCTACGCCGGAGTCGACTACGAAAAGATCCTCCGCGAGGCCGAAAAGGAAGCGGATGTGATTCTCTGGGATGGCGGCAACAATGACACGCCGTTCTACCGCCCGGATCTTCATATCACCCTGGTCGATCCGCATCGCGCGGGTCACGAGCTTTCGTATTATCCTGGAGAGACGAACCTCCGGATGTCAGATCTTCTGATCGTCAACAAGGTCAACACAGCCGATCCTGACAAGGTCGAGCAGGTCCTGGCAACCTGCCGCGAGGCCAACCCGCGTGCGCGGGTCATCCAGTGCCGATCGGTGATCACGGCCGATCAGCCCGAGTTGATTGCCGGCAAGCGGGCGCTGGTGGTTGAAGACGGGCCGACGCTCACTCACGGTGGAATGGAATACGGAGCCGGCTGGTTCGCCGCCAAGCAGGCCGGAGCCGCCGAGATCGTCGACGCGCGCCCGTACGCGGTGGGTACCATCAAAGAAACCTACGACACGTATCCCAACGCCGCGCGGATTCTGCCCGCGATGGGTTACGGCGACGAGCAGGTCAAGGATCTGGAAGACACCATCAACGCCGCGGATGCGGATGTCGTGGTCGAGGGAACCCCGATCGACCTCGACAGAATCATCACGGTCAACAAGCCGATCGCCAACGTCCGGTACGAACTCGAAGAGGTCGAACCGGGAGTCATTGAGGAAATGGTAGCTGCCGCTATCGAAACCAGCTGAGGACATTGAACAATGGGCAAGCGAGGCGTATCCGCTGGGCTGTGGGTCGCGGCATTCATCGTCACCGTGCTGTTGGCCATGTTTCAGCGCATGACCGGACCGAGCCATCCGCTCCGCGGTTCTGCGGTCATGCCGGCGGGCGAGTCCATCAAGTATTCCCTTCCCAGGTCCAACGAGGGGCGACCCGAGATTCGAGTTGCGATTCCCAAATCCGGGAGGGACAGCCGGGCGGTCCTCGAGTGGCGGCGTTTCCCGACGGATGAGCCATTTCAGCGCCTCGCGATGACGGTAAGTCAGGCGTGGGAGTTCGAAACCTGGATTCCTCCGCAGCCGGCTGCCGGAAAGGTCGAATATCGCATCTTGATCGAGGACGGTGGGAGTGTGGTCTCGATCCCTTCGAACGAGACGGTTGTCGCGCGCTATCGCGCTTCAGTTCCCGCCGGTGTTTTGATTCCCCACATCCTGGCGATGTTTCTCGGCATGTTCGTCTCGACGAGGGCGCTGTTCGAGGTGTTTCGACCGGGGTCTCCGAAGGCCCGTGGCCTGATCCTCGCCTCGATGGCGTTGTTGATCGTCGGCGGCCTGATTCTCGGGCCGATCGTTCAGAAATTCGCGTTCGGCGCGTATTGGACGGGCTGGCCATTTGGCCATGACCTGACAGATAACAAGACCCTGATCGCATTTCTGGCCTGGCTGCCGGCAACCGTTTTAGCCTGGCGGCAGAAACGCTCGAGGCTGGCAGTGGCTCTCGGGTGGGTGGTCATGATGGGTGTGTTTCTGATTCCACATAGTGCACGCGGATCGCAGCTTGACTGGTCGCAGGTCGACGAGAGGACCCTACCAGCGGTGATATCCTGACCGGCGTGATTCAGGAAAAGGCAAGGGGCGAAAAGGACCGGAACTTCCTGCTCGTTCGCTCGGGAGAGTCGAGATATGCGCTCCCGGTTTCTATCGTCCAGCGGATCGTCCATGATCTGCCGTCGCACCCGGTCCCTGGTGCGCAGCCACGTCTTCTCGGACTCGCCCAGTTCGCCGGTGAACCGTTGCCGGTGCTCGACCTCCTCGCCACCGTCGAGGGGGAGAAGGTCACGAACTCGGGCACACGGACGACTGTCATCGTGTCCCATCGGACCCGATCCGATCGCTCGCTCCTGGGACTTGCCGTCGCCGAGGTTTTGAACATTTGCCAGACAGCGAAAACGGAAGAAACCGATGGATTTGGCGATGGATGCGCCCCTGAAACGGTCGAAATCGAGGGTCGAACGGCTAAGGTCGTCAATGTGGATGAAATCCTCGGTTGTGAAACACGGGATTCTGGAGCAAAAAATGGCAGATGAGGCTGGTGCCAGGGGACGGCACGCGTGGATCGGATTGGCGTTGTTGCTTGCCGTGGTGCTGGTGGGCGGAGTTTTTCTCGGACTCACCGTCAGCGATCTCCGAGAGGAGTGGTATCTGCAGGTCTATCTGTTGTTCGCCCTGCTCGCAGTCGCGGGTTACGTCCTGCTTGTTCATCTCCCGAACCGGCGCACGATCAGAGATTATCGAGAACTGCAACGAAGCCACGACGAGCAATGCAGCGCGCTCGGTGTTGCGCTCGAGGAGATGCAACACGGAGACCTGGTGGCCGTGAGCAGGCCGAACAACCGATTGCCGGACGAAATGCGGAGGGCGGTGGATACCGCGAGTCGAGCTCTGGCAGCCCTGATCCAGCAGATCCAGTCTTCGTCGGTCGAAGTTGCCACCGCCGCGGGAACAGTGCAGAGGATTTCTTCCGAACTCGCTTCGGTCTCCAGCCAGCAGGCTGCAGCCGTGGTCGAGATCACCGCTATGACGGAAGAATTGGCCCGAGCCGCGGGTCAGATCGCCAGCAACGCGCTGAACCAGGCGGAATTGGCGGCCAAGTCCGAGGTCGCCGGGAATCAGGGGGCCTCCGCTCTCGAGTCAGCGGTGTCGGGAATCGAGGCTGTCAGGCGGCACATGGACGCCATCTCGAATCGGGCAGACAGTCTCGGAGGAAGATCGAGAGAGATCTATCGCATACTCGATCTTATCAACGAGATTGCGCAGGAGACGCACATTCTCGCACTCAATGCGGCGATCGAGGCATCGGCGGCCGGTGAGCACGGCGAACGCTTTTCGGTGGTCGCAGACGAAGTCCGCCGCCTCGCCGAACGCTCGCGGGAGTCGGTCGATTCCGTGAGATCGCACGTGGACGAGTTTGCGGGTTCGATTCGAGGTGTGGTGGAGGCTACCGGAGCGGGCAGCAAGGCTGTGGATCAAGTCTTGCGGGGGAGTGAAAACACGCAGGAAGCGATCGCACAGCTTCGTGGTGCGCTCGCCGACACAGCCGAAGCCGCGAGGGAAATCTCAGAGTCAACCGAAGAACAGCGGACAGCTTCCGACCAGGTGGTTCAGACACTCCGCGATGTAAGCGAGGTCGTACAGCGCATCGCAGACGGGTTGGCGCGCTACACTGGTGCGGCCGACCAGCTCAATCAGCTGGCGCTGACGATTCAGCTTCTTACCCAGAGCTTCCGTATCGATTCCGAACACTCGCTCAAGCACATCCTGATGCGCTGGGCCGACCGTCTGCGTGATTACGCGGGCAACCTCGAGGTGGCGGAAGGGGTGCTCGAGGATCTCCTTGTTGCATGCCCGTATATCGAATTCGTCTTCCTGGTCGATCGCAACGGTTCGATGATCGCATTCGCGGCGAACAGCGAGTTGTTGGGAGATCGTGAGCTTCCCGGGAGCGCGGCGATCGGCGAGAATTATGCCGATCGTCCGTGGTTTCAGGCGGTCTCGAGAGACCAGAGGGCCTCTATCACGGCGATCTACGATTCCCTGCTGACAGGTGATCCGTGCTTCACGATCGCGGTCGCCGTGCGGGACGTCGATGACGACGTTATCGGCGCGCTGGGTGTTGACGTGAATTTGCTGAACTGGACGAAAATCTGAAAGACCCCGAACTGCTCGCACTCTTTCTCGAGGAGGCAGGTGACCGCCTCGATCGGATTCGACGGCTCACATCCCGTGCGGAATCCGACGAGGTCGCCAGAACTCAACTCAGGCGAGAGCTCCATGCACTCAAGGGCGCGGGCCGGATGCTCGGACTGATTGAGATAGCCGATGCGTGCCACGCCACCGAAGACCTCCTCGAGGTCGACGGACGACTGACCCATGGGGAAATCGCGGTCCATGTCGAGCGCCTGAGGTCGCTGATCGATGGTTTGAATGGTGGTAGCGATGAAGTGTCGGCTCCGGAAGATCGTGAATTCTCCACCGGCGAACCGAGAACGTCGCGCCAGGAGTTGCGAGTGCCGACTGCCGTGGTCGACGAGCTCGCCGACCGGGGGGCCCGGTTGCGGGTGGTCTCAGCCGCGGCGGAAGGCCTCGTCGACCGGTTATTCAGTCTTGCGAGTCTTGCCGAAAGCGGCGCCGGAGAGCCCGATCCTGGGCAGGTGCTGGCCGCGTTGGCGACCTCACTTCGCAGGGTAGCGATGGATTTCGAGTCGGGGCAGCGAATTCTAGCTCGCCTCAGCAACCGGCAGTTCGACGCAGTCCTTGGCGTTCAGGTTCAGCCCTTGGCGCCGTTTCTGAAGACTCTTTCGACCCATGCACACGAGCTCGCCGTATCACTGGGGAAAGAGGTGGATGTCAAGGTCGTCACCGGTGATGCGAGACTCGATCGTCGCATCGTGAGTGCGCTCCAGGAGGCGTTTCTCCACCTGGTGAGAAATTCGGTGGATCATGGCATCGAAAAGCCAAGGGACCGAAAGAACGCTGGCAAGCCGGTCACCGGGCGTATTCGAATCGAGGCCCTCGAACGTGGAGACCGCGTTCGGATCCAGGTTGCCGACGACGGACGCGGCATCGATATCTCATTGGCAATCGATGAAGCTGTCGAACGTGGGATCGTGTCCCCGGAAGCTGCCGCGAATTTGAACGACGAGCAAGCGTTGCGGTTCCTTTTTCGTCCTGGATTCACGACCAGGGACCAAACGACCGAGCTGTCGGGACGCGGTATCGGGCTCGACGCTGTGGCTGCGACCGTGAGATCGGTTGGAGGCGACCTGTGGATCTCGTCTTCGATCGGCGAGGGAACCGAAGTGACGGTCGAGGTTCCTTTGGCGCGCCGTGGCGAACGGGTACTTGTGGTCGGCTCGGGCGAACATCGCATCGCGGTTCCGGCCTCGCCAATCAGGGCCTATCGTCGGGTCACCGCCGATTTGCTCGAGGGGTCTGAAGGGTCCAGGTCCATACAGGTGAATGGGCGGTCGGTCGATGCCTGCCTGGTTGCCGATTTGCTGGGCGAGAAACCAGGAGATGCAGGAGTCATGCTCGAGATGAATGTCGGTGGCGGCACCATCGTTCTCGTCGTCGATGCCGTCCTCGGCGAGGAGGAGGTCATCGTGCGGCCGCTGCACCCGGGCGTGGGCGCGCCTGCGTGCATGGAAGGAATGACTCTGCTCGCCAGCGGCCGTCCGGTACCTGTCCTTTCTCTGGAAAGCCTCCGTCCTTCAGACCGTATGTCGTGGCAGAGACTCGCCGATCGACCGATTCCCAAGGCGAAGGCAATTCACGTTCTCCTGGTCGATGACTCTCGAGTATCGAGGGGACTGCTAGGGCGGTTGCTGGAGGATGCCGGATTCGCGGTCACCGGAGTCAAATCGGCCGAGGATGCCATTTGGGCCCTCGACCGGCAGAGCGTCGACTGCGTTGTGACCGACATCGAAATGCCGGGCATCGACGGACTCGAGCTGACCCGGAGTCTTCGGCAGGCGACGCGCCACAAACACCTTCCGATCGTCGTGGTTTCCACTCTCGATCGACCGTCGCACCGCCTGGCCGGACTCGGGTCGGGCGCTGACGCATATCTTGCGAAACAGGGTCTTGATGCCCGGGAGCTGGTGGCGGTCATTCACAGGGTGGTCGTCGAGGATTGATCGGGTTGAGAGCTTAGTATCAAAATTCAGGATGGAATTAGAATGAATTCTTAATAATTGAATTAGATTCGAGAAGTTACCACTCGACCTCGACCTTTCTCGGATTCCCGCCGAACCGCGACACCAGCACCCAGCGATTTCGCTTGCCGAAATCGTAGAGATCCCTGGTGACACGAACGTCCTCCCTGCAGTACTCGATGATTTTGTCGATCTCGCCTCGATTCCACCACTCGAGTGCCTGCAGTCCATCGGCGATTTTGCCCTCGTTCAGAGTCGCCGACACCACACTGTCGAGCTTCGGGCGAAAACCGAGGCGTTCTTCGAGGTCGAACATGAGGTCCAGGGTTGGGAGGCTCTGGAGGTCCTCGTCAGTGTAGGCGCGCAGGACCTCATAATCGAAACCGCGGATGTTGTATCCGACGACCAGGTTGGAAGCGAGAAGGAGGGACACGAGGTCGCTCACGTTGTCCTCGGTGACGACCAGGTACTCGTCCCGGTCATATCGGTAGGCGACTCCGACCGAGACTCCCAGCTTGTGGAACTGGCTGCGACCGCCGACGTCGGCAAACGAACGCTGGGTCTCCAAATCGAAAACCACGACCTTTTGGCCAACCGGCACTTCGCGCTGCGGATTCGCATCGAAAAGGTCCATCTGGCCGTCCCAATATTCCAAGATTCCTCCCTGTGCCCAGGCCGGCGGCGCGAGTGTAACACCCTCGCCGGGATTCAACGCAGAGGGACCGTGTGCGCAATCCGGCTCGCTCGATCAACCGATGAGGGTGGAGCTGGCGGCCACTGTATACTCCCCCGCGATGAAGGCGATTGTCGAAGCCGTCCCTAACGCGCCCCCGGTGGAGCTAACTGTCTTTTCGGGTCCCCTGGACCTGTTGCTGCATCTGATTCGAAAGAACGAAGTGTCGATCTACGACATACCGATCGTCAACATTTGCGATCAGTACCACGAACACCTGAGGGGGATGCAGGAGCTCGATCTCGATGTCGCCGGTGATTTCCTGTGGATGGCTTCGTGGCTCTTACATCTGAAATCGAAGATGCTGCTTCCCCAGGCTTCCGAGGGGGAGGCTGATCCCCGCGAAGAGCTGGTCGAAAGACTTCTCGCCTACCGGGGGGTCAAGGAGCTCGCGTCGTATCTTCACGACACCGACTTGGTGCGGCGCTGCATGTGGCCTACCGACCTGGAGACTCGCCTCGATACGGAGGCCGAATCCGAGCTCGACTGGGAAGATGTCGATCTCCGGTTGCTCGCTCAGACGTATCTGGAGGTGATGCAGCGTTTCGAAGCATCCCATCCTCCGCCGCTCGAGGTGCTGCCCTTGCGCTACACCGTCGAAGAAAAAATGACCGATATTTACCGGAGAGTCACCGCCGATGGAATGGTGCCGCTGCTGCGCCACCTGAACTCCAGATCGGATCCCGAAGAAGTCGTTGCGGTGATCGTCGCAACGCTCGAGCTGGTGCGTCTCCGGGGTGTTTTTGCGGAGCAGCGGAAGGCGTTTGCTGAAATTTATCTCCGGCCCGGAGACCGAAAGCTCGGCGAAGAGGAGCTGCTTAAAAGGGGAGAGGCCGCTGAATAGGGAGGATCTGACCGCCGCCATCGAGGCGATCCTCCTGACTGCCCGTGGGCCGGTGGCGGTTTCTGCTTTGGTTGAAGCCCTCGACGATCGCGACGTCACGAGTGCACTGGTCGAGGATGCGATTGAAGCCATGGCGTCGTCCTGGGATACTCCGGAGCGAGGAGTTCGCATTGAAAAGGTGGGCGGCGGTTGGCGTTGTTTCACTCCGCCGGGACTCGACTCCTTTCTCCGCAATTACCATGGCATCGCAGCACGCCAGCGCCTTTCGCAGGCGGCCCTCGAGGTTCTCGCGATCGTTGCCCATCGGCAACCGGTGACCCTTCCCGAGATCAACTTTCTCCGCGGCACCAACTCCGCGAGTGTCGTCAGGACCCTCCTCGAACGAAAACTCCTGCGAATGGCGGGCCGCAAGAAAGTCGTGGGGAAGCCGTTCCTGTACCGGACCTCGAAAGAATTCCTCGTGCACTTCGGGCTCGATCGACCTGAGGACCTGCCCGATCCCGAGGAGATTCTCAAGGACGAGGTCGGCGTGGCCGGGTAAGCCCAGCACCGGTCGTCCCACCATGACGCGCCGATAGCTATACTTGGAACACGCAATCGGAGGTCGCAATGGATGACAGCCGGACTCAACCGAAGAGCCGCGTTTTGATGATGCCACGAGATACGAATCCGGCCGGCACGATCTTCGGCGGCGTGATCCTTTCCTACATCGACCAGGCTGGAGCCGAGGAAGCGCGCTGCCAGGGCGCAAAGCGGGTGGTGACGGTTGCGATCAAGGAAGTTGTGTTCCTCGAGCCGGTGTTCGTCGGAGATCTCGTATCATTCTTTACCGAGCCGGTGCGACGCGGACGGACTTCGATCACGGTTCGCGTGCGGGTCGCGGCGGCTCGCCACTTCGATCGCGGCGAGGTCGTCCAGGTCACGGAAGCTGAGATCACCTACGTGAACATCGATGCTGACCACCGCCCGACGCCGCTCGACACCGTGGCTGATCCTTCGAATGACTGAAGCCGCTTCGGACGTCGAAAGGCTGTTGCAGAGGTCGGTTCGGGCCGGCATCGCGCCAAGTGCGGTAGCCGAGTGGGGGAGGGTGGGTCACGGCACCTCGTGGGCGGTGACGGGCGCGGCGCAGGTCCTCCCCGAGCGATCGGCTGTCAACTCGGAAACCTGGTTTGATCTCGCCTCGCTGACCAAACCGCTGGCAACCTTGACCCTCACCCTGCTGGCATTTCGAACGCATGACCTCACGCCGGAATCCCGGCTTGGCGAGGTGCTCGACGAATTCAGGGGCTGTGAGATCGGCGGGCTGCCGATCAAGAGCATTCTTACGCATACTTCCGGCCTGCCGGCCTGGCTTCCGCTCTACTGTCTGGCTGACGGCAACCCGAAGGTCCTACTCTCGCGCCTGGCAGCGGTCGGGCTCGAGAAACGTCCGGGAGCTGAAGTCGTCTACTCGTGCATCGGGTTCGTGATTCTGGGTATGGTGCTGGCACGCCATGCCGACATGGCGCTGGATCGCCTCTTTCATCAACAGGTTGCCGTGCCGCTTGGTCTGCAGGATGATCTGGGTTTTATGTCTGCGGTTGAGACGCATTCTCTATGTGGTGGAGCGACTGAGCCAACCACCGAAAAGCGCCTGGTCACCGAGCAGGGCTGGGATTCAACATTGGTCCCAGCCTGGTCGCCCGGACAACCAGACGACGGCAACGCCAGGTTTCTCGGGGGTGCAGCGGGAAACGCCGGACTTTTCGGGACTGCCCGGGGGGTACGTTTGTTGGCGGGGGAGTACCTGCCCGCCGGTGGCTCGCTTTTGACGGGAGATGAGGCTCGGCGGGCAACCAGGCTCTACACGGAGGGCCTCGCTCAGGAACGAGGGTGGGGCTGGCAGCTGGGAGGTACGACAGGCGCGTCCAGCGGACCCGCCCTGTCAACGGACGCCTTCGGACACAACGGTTTTACCGGCGTATCTGTGTGGTGTGAACCCGATGATGGGAGAGTCTTCGTTCTCCTCACCAACCGAAATCACCCATCTCAAAGAGAGAATGACCTCCATCCGTTGCGGCGACGTTTCCATACACTCGCGGTATCCGACATCGCAAGAATAACCGGGCTGAGCAACACCGAAAAAGGGCAACTCCGGCCCTCAGGTGCGTATTGTGGTGAGGCGGTTGAGTGCGAAGAGAAGGGCGAGAATCACCGGCGCCCAGGCGCCAAGCGCCGGCGGTAGTACCTCGACATCACCCAGTCTGGCAAACAAGGCAGTCAGCATGAAGTAAGCAATGCCCAGGGTGAGTGCTACGGCGATTCCCTGCATGGTCGAGACCCGCCGACCTCCCCGACTGAGGCCATAGGGGAGGGCGAGCAGCACCATGACGATCGCAGACAGGGGATAGGCAAACTTCAGATGCCAGCGAACGATCAGGTTGTTCGGGCGATAACCGGATTCGATCAGTTCGTTGATGTAGGACCCTAGCTCGCGAATCGACATCTCAGATGGACGTCGGTACTCCTGACCGAAGTAGTCGGGGCCCTCCGGTATCTCGAGCTTGATCGGCGCGGTGATTCGCTTGAATTCGTCAGTTCCGTCAGGAAAGATCTGCCGAAACCAGCCTGAATCAGCGATCCACGATCCATCGATATAACGAACACGGCGGCTGAACAGGTAGAACCGCAACTGCATGTCTTCGTCGATTCGGAACATCGTGAATCGGATCAGGGTGTTGGATGGCTGGTCGTAGCGAAGGAAATTGTAAAAAGTGTTGCCCTCCCGCGACAGCAGCCACTGCCGATCACTCGCGCGGTAGGTTCGAGTGGTCTCCCGGCCCTTGATCTGGTCGAGGAGTCGTTGAGCCTCACGGTTGGCGTTCGGTACGACCGCTTCTCCCAAGATCCACAGCCCAGCCGCCGCGAATGCCGCCACCAGCAGGACGGGCACCGTCAGGCGATAGAGAGATATGCCACCCGCCTTGAGTGCGGTCAGTTCCTGGTTGCGCTCGAGGAGGGTGAGGAGGATCAAGACTGCGATCATCAGGGCAAATGGCGTGACGTCGAGGAAGACCTGAGGAACGAGGTTGGCGTAATAACCGAAAATCACGTTTGCGGGCACGTCGTTTTTCGCCATATCCTCGATGTTTCCGGTGAGGTCTGCAACGATATAGAGCAAGACGGTGCTCAACAGAACGAGGAGAATGGGCGGTACGAGACGCCGGGTCAGGTAACGATCGAGGAGTGCAGGGAATCGTGTAGCGTAGCGTCTCCTCTGGACCCGCACCGGCATGCTTCCGGTAGCCGGCGGCGCCAAGCGCCGCCCACCTTCGTTCTCCGAGGAGGATCCCAAGTCTCTGACCCACGTAACGATACGGGAAATCGGGCCTTCCGCCTTTTCGCGTTCACCCAGCCACCGATCCATTTTGGTCATCAGGAACAAGGCGATGGCCATCAGGACAATGTTCGGAAGCCAGATTCCCAGCCATGGAGGGACCTTCCCCTCCATCGCCATCATTTCTCCCTGGTTACTGAGAAAATAATAGGCGAGGACGACTCCGATAGAGATAACGAAGCCGCGGCCACGCCCACCTGACCGCGATCCGACCCCGAGCGGAAGAGCGAGAAACGCAAATACGACGCAGGCAAAAGGTATTGCCAGGCGTTTGTTCAGTTCGACCGCTGCGTGTCGCCGTTCCACTTCCACATCACCGTCGTCAAACGAGGATTCGGTTCCTTCGCGCACACTCAATTCACCGCCTCGAAGGAACCTCACGAGCTCGCCGGTCTCCCGCTCGCTCATGCCGAGTCTGAATCGGAGGGTTCCGCCTCCGCCCAACTCGGGCCTGAAAAGTTGCGACCGCGTACGATTGATCCGATAGGTCTCTGGATCCGTTTTCGAGAACTGGTGGGTCACCACGTCCTCCAGACGGATCCACTGTTCAACATCAGCCATTTCTCCAGTCGTGGCCCTGGCATCGACTCCCGCGGTCAACATTCGTCCCCGTTGCGCGAGGGTCAATCTTTCCTCACCGGGATCGGAGCTATCGAAGAACAAAACGTCTCGCCATTCACCGGTATCGGTATCGGCGTCTCTCAGATAGAGCAGGATGTTCGGCAACTGTTCGTGGAAAACGCGCGGTTCGATACGCCCGAGGTTCTTGGCCTCGACGAAGAGCCTGACCTTTAACTCACGAAGTGCACGCCCGGACCCGGGAATCACTACGAGGTACAGATATCCATTCAGCAGAGCGAGCAGCACACCCAAGCCAACAATCGGACGCAAGAGACGCCGCGCGGGAATCCCTCCCGCCTGCATCGCGACGATCTCGTTGTCATCATTCATCCGTCCGGCCGCGAGAAGCACGCCAAACAGGAAACTGAGCGGAATCGTCAGCACCACGATGTGGGGAAGCGTGATCAACAGAACCTGAAACGCGTCGCGCACCGCCACACCACGAACGAGTATCTGTTCGATCAGGTTGAATATCCCGCGCATCACGACCAGAAAGGTGTAGGTCATGAATCCCAGAAACGTTGGAGGAATGACCTCCAGAATGACCATCCGGTCGATCGTTTTGAGCAACTTCACGACGGACCGTCCTGAGGGGTTCGGGCACAGTTCATGGGTGGAATTCTACACCGTTCGATATTCCGGAACACTCAACGTCCGGGCATCGAAAGCACATGTATGAAAAAGATTCCACAGGTTTTCCGCAGGGTGAGAATTTTCCACATGATCATTGAGCATATACAATGTCCGATAAGATATATTATGTAAACCTAATATTCCAAGTGCCCAAGAAACGTCGTTTTTCAGGCCGTGGCCCTCTCCCCTGTCGTTTTCTTCAAGATTCTCAGGTCGGCTCGTTTTCGAGGCTCGATTCGATTTCTCGAATCACTTCACGGAGGGCTTCTATCACCTGGCGAGGCTCGGGCTCCGATTCGGTTTGGAATGAAAGCGATAACGAAAAGGAACGCTCGGGATGGCGGAAACGGAGTGTGAAAGGTTTTTGGGGAATTGGTCGCGGGGGCTGGTCTTCGGATGTGACTGCACCGTCTGCAAGCGCTGCACGGCGGTCTCGGACGGCGGCGCGATCGAGCCGATCCTGGACGATCTCTTGGACGAGCTGCTTCATGGCTTCTTCGCTAGGGGCCTTGGCGATTTCCAGGAGCATGCCCTTGGCGGTGATGTCGGCATGCCGACATAGGTCGCGGATCGGCTCCGGGATGGCGAGCAGGCGTAAGGTCTCGGACACGGTAATTCGGGATCGGGAGACGGCTTCCGCTACCTGTTGATGGGTGTAATCGTATTTTTGGATGAGGGTACGATAGCCATCGGCCTCCTCGAAAGCGGTAAGGTCCTTGCGTTGGAGGTTTTCGATGAGGGCGATTTCGAGAGCTTGTTGATCATTGACGGTGAGTTCGATGCACGGCACCTCGGAGAGGCCGACGGCCATGGCTGCGTGGAACCGGCGTTCACCGGAAACGAGTTCGTAGCGCCCATCGTCCAGTTGGCGGACGAGCAGCGGTTCGAGCACGCCATGCGCGTCGATCGAAGATCGAAGATCGTCGAGATCGCCGAGATTGGTACGCGGTTGGTCCTGGTTGCTGGAGATGGACGTGATTCGCACCATTCGACCAATACCCTCCCCCATTCTTTGCGCGAGTTCATCGACGAAATGGCGGTCATGCCGCATGCGTCGATTCGGCGGGAGGCCCGCCTTACTTTGACCCGACACGTTCCAACACCTCCTCACAGAGTCGATAGTATTCGTAGGCGCCGCTGGAAGAGGGCGCGTGGTCGAAAATACTTGTCCGGTGGGCCGGGGACTCCTCGAGACGCACGCTTTTGGCGATGAAGGTATCGAAAACCAGATCGCCGAAAACGCCTATGATTTCTTCGCGGACCTGCTTGGAGAGGATGGTACGGCGGTCGAACATGGTTATCAATACGCCGAGCATCCGCAGTTGGGTGTTGGGCCGGGCCTTGATCTTGTCGACCGTCTCGAGAAGGTCGTCGGTGCCTTCGAGGGCGAAATAGGATGCCTGGATCGGTATCAGGACATGAGAGGCCGCGACCAGAGCGTTGACCGTCAGAAGGCCAAGGGTGGGTGGCGTGTCGATGATGATCGCGTCGAAGCGTCGCCGTACGGAGTTGATCGCGTCCTTGAGGCGGTACGGAGCATCCAGCTCGCCAACCATTCTCACCTCGAGCTTTGCCATGGCAATGCGCGAAGGGGCGACCCAGAGATTTTCACGAGGGCCCGGAATAATGACGTCTTTCATCGGGATCGCGCCGCAGAGAACGTCGTACATGTTGCCGTTGATGGCGTCGAGATCAACATTCGACAAGGTGGAATTGGCTTGGGGGTCGAGGTCGACCAGGAGAGTACGTTGGCCTTTCTGCGCCAGACCGGCGGCGAGGTTGATGGCGGTCGTGGTTTTTCCGACGCCGCCTTTTTGATTGGTGATGGCAATCTTCATGAGATCTCCGAGCCTCGATCAGGTTGGTTGGTTGATGCCGGCGCGACGGCCACTATAGGTGGGATGCGAAACGTGTGTCAATGACGTGCAGTTTCGGCCAAAGGGACGAGTCACATCTCGTACTCGCCCATATCTTCGGGCCGCAGCCGTTCGAGGATCGATAGGAGAGCCTCCTCGGAGGTGGATTCCGTCACGACAGCGCGTTCGAGCACCGAAGAATCGACAAGGATATCGACCTTCGCCCGGAGCGCCAGGGCGATCGCGTCGGAAGGCCTTGAATCCACCTGAAACGTATCCGATGTTGTGTTTCTGAGCTGTATGGAAGCTATGAATACGCTGTCATCGAGCGAGTGGATAAAGATGTGATCGACCGAGCATCCGACAGTCGCGAGCAGGCTTTGGATGAGGTCGTGCGTCATCGGGCGCGGCGTCTCGACTCCTTCGAGTTCGAGAGCAATGGAATTCGCCTCGCAGACACCGATCCAGATGGGCAGGAACGAATCGCCACCCGGGTTTTCGAGGATGACCACCGGGCTGTTGGTGGCGGGATCCATGATCAGGCCCCGAACTGTCATCGGGACCGCGGACGAGGAATCTCTGACATCGCTCATGCACCCAATGTGTCGATGCCCGGGCGAGATGTCAAGCGGCGCCGATCACTGGCAGCCTTCCGCCGGTCTGCTCGCGTTCGCCAAAAAGCGAATGGGCGCTCGCGCGTGTAATCTGGACATCGACGATTTCACCCACCCCTTCTCGCCCGGTCTTGGCGAAGTTCACAACCCGGTTGTCCTCACCCCTCCCCTGCCAGTGGTCGGGGTTCCTGCGGCTGTCACCGTCGATCAGGACCGGAATGGCTCGGCCGATGAGTTCTCGATTCAGCTCCTTGGATATCCGGTCGGTAAGCTCGAAGAGGCGATGGAGGCGATCCTTCTTGATCGCTTCCTCGACCTGCCCCTCGTAACGAGCCGCTGGCGTTTTCGGTCGTGGCGAGAACGGGAAGGCGAACACCTGCCCGAAGCGGACCTCTTCTAGGAGCTCCAAGGTCTTCCCAAAATCCTCCTCGGATTCCCCCGGAAAACCGACGATAACGTCGGTCGAGAGGTTGATATCCGGTACCGCGTTCCGCAGCCGCGCGATGAGGTCCAGGTACTCCTCACGGGTGTAGCGCCGGTGCATGCGAGCGAGGATCTCGTTGGCGCCAGCCTGGAAAGGGATATGGAGGTACCGCGAAACCTTTCGGTGGGTGGCCAGGACATTGATCAAACGTCGGTCGAAGTGCCGTGGGTGGGAGGTGATATACCGAACCCGTGCCAATTCAGGCACACCGGCCACCTTCGCCAACAGTTCTGCGAAGTCCGCACCGCTCTCCGGGCACCGGTAGGCGTTGATAGTCTGACCGAGGAGCTCGACCTCCCGAACCCCAGTTGCGGCAACGACATGAACCTCATCGAGCACCGCGTTCAGTGGACGGCTCGCTTCACGACCGCGCGTATGGGGAACCACGCAGAAGGTGCAGAACTCGTTGCAGCCCTCGATGACCGTGATCATGCCGCGGGTCGAACTCTTGCGAAAAATGGTGCGGAAGTTGTGGTCATTTTCGGCATCGAATCCGACGAGCACCGGCCTCGTTCCCTGTCGCACGCCGCGAATGGCCTCTCCCAACCTGCCGATCTGCCCAGGCCCGAGCACGAAGCCTACACGAGCCGACTGTTGTAACAGCCTTGCACCCTCCTGCTCGGCAACGCAACCGCATACACCTATGATGGGCGGATCCGGTGCATTACCCAGGACCCCGATCCGACTCGAGATCTTCCGTACAGGGCGCTCGCGAACGGAGCACGTATTGAGGATTACAAGATCTGCTTCGGTTGCTGAAGACGCGGGTCCCATGCCGTTTGCGCGGAGTTGACCTTCAATCAGCTCGCTGTCGTGCTGATTCATCTGGCAACCCCACGTCTCAATGAAAAAGGATCTCATTCGCAGATTCCGTCAATCGCAGGTAAGTTTAACGTTCCCGTCGTCGGACCGCAAGAATCGACAACCAAAAAGATGTAATTTATTGATTTAAAACGTATTTATGCGATGCTAGGTCGTCACGAGAGATCGCCGAGCAGCGGTTTACCGGGTTGCACTCGGCGTTGGTTGCTTGATCTCTCGGAACCATCCGGGTTCAGCGCCGTCCTTCCGCGCCTCGATCTTGATTTGCTCGATCATCGGCTCTTCGACTCGGAGTTGCTCTGCGAGTTCTTCACGCCTCTCCAGTGATCGGTCGAGCTTGGGCTTGATCACACCGTCGCGGTAGGCGGGGTCGTCCCAAGCGTAAAAGTCGCGCCATAAACCCGGGATCTCGCGGTCGAGATTCTCGATCTGCTGTCTGAGATTCTCAACCAAGGCAAGCTGTCTCAGGTAGCGGGTCTGCCAGTAGACCTTTCTCTCGTTGACTTGCTGTGCGCCGCGGTCGACGATCCTGACGTCCAGCCCGCTGTGGACGTCACGAGTGAGCCTCCGCTGGGTACTCGAACCTGCCTCGGTCAACCCGCCCTTCTCCGCGTATTCGTCCAGATTCTCGTTGGAAATGACGATCGATCCGCCGGAAGGGGCCGTCGCATCCCGGTTGAGTTTTTTGTTCTTGGCAAGATCCGCCAGGCTCTTGCCCGTAGGCCGAGGCGTCGGTGTGGGTGATCTTTCCTCGGCTGACATATTTCCCCCAGCGAGCAAAACCAATATCAGGCTCGAACAAACAATGCAGTGAAAGCTACAATTTCGCCGGGTTTCCATGGGGCACCTCTCCCCTCTTCAATTATACGGGTGAGGACGGGAAATGATCACGGTGCGTTGGTTCCCTCGCGTCCGTATCGATCCTCGAGCCTGACCACGTCGTCGAGGTCATTGGTCGACACCTCGAGCAGGCGGCAGTCGGAAATCGCAACCATCCGATGAAGTGTCCCCGGAGGGATGTGGAAAACCGTACCCTCTTCGAGACGGTGCGTTTCGAGGTGGTCGATGTCCGGTCCGGTGACGAGCTCGAGCTCGCCGTCAAGGACCCTCAGGGTCTCCACCTTGGTTTCATGGTACTGAAGGCTCAGAGCCTCCCCCCGCTGAATGAAGAGGATCTTGCCGACGTAGTCTTCCGTTTCTGCAAAGATCTCTTCATGTCCCCACGGCTTCTCGACCTGACGTGCGGTTTTGATTTCCATGATTCCTCCTCCGCAGTGGTCATACGTGAATCTTGGTTTTTGCCAGCAAAAAGGCGAGTCTCTCGAGTAGGTATTCCTCGACTTCGCGTGCAGTGACGAGCTTCACGGCCTGACGGGCCATCTGCGTAGCCTTGCGGAAGGAGAGCTGACGGATGAGCGCTCTCACTACGGGAACTGCCTGCGGATTCATGCTGAAATTCTCGAGACCGAGACCGACGAGAACCGGGACCATCAACGGATCGGCTGCCATTTCTCCGCACATGGATACGTCGGTCTGTGCGGCCTTGCCGGCAGCTACCACCTGGGAGATGAGGCGTAATACGGCCGGATTGGTCGGCCGATAAAGGTCGGCTACCAGGTCGTTCGAGCGATCAACCGCAAGAGAGTATTGAATGAGGTCGTTTGTACCGATAGACATGAAATCGACTTCGCGGGCGAGCTCGCGCGCCATGATCGCCGATGATGGCACCTCTACCATGGCCCCGATCGGGATTGCCGCTGGCACGTCGAATCCTTCGCCTCGCAACTCCTCGCGAATCTCCCGCACCAGCAGGCGGGCGACGCGGATTTCCTGGACCCCACTAATGAGCGGGAACATGATCTTCAATCTGCCCTCGGGGAAACTGGCGGCTGTCCGCAGCAGTGCGCGCAACTGCGTCCGGAAGAATTCCGGTTTCGAAAAGCACAAGCGAATTCCGCGCAGACCGAGGACTGGATTGGCTTCTGAACCTTCACCGATGATCTCCCGCGCGAGTTTCCTGCCTCCCAGATCAAAGGTCCGGATAGTCACCGGATTTGGTGCCATCTCAGAAACCATTTCCCGATAGACCTCGACGTGGTCGTCTTCGGTCGGCAACGCCGGACTCATCTTCATGTAGAGGAACTCGGAGCGATAGAGGCCGATGCCACCAACGTTCCATTCCTTGGCTTGTTGAATCTCGTTCGGGAGATCGATGTTCGCCAGCAGATTGAGCGGGCGGCCGTCACGAGTCACCGTCGGCACGTCCCTCATCTTCATGAGGGTGGCCTGTTGGGCTTCGTACTCTTCCCTCCGCGAGCGATATTCGCTGAGTTCGGCGGGCCGGGGATCAAACACGATCTTGCCTTCGAACGCGTCCAGCGCGATTTTGCGCGAACGCTTGGCTTCCTCGCACGAACCGTGGGCTCCGACGATTACCGGGATACCGAGTGACCGGGCGATGATCGTCGTATGCGAGGTCGGTCCACCGAGCTCGAGTGCGAATCCGAGAATCTTTTCGAGTGGAAGCTGAACCGCGGTCGAGGGGGGAAGGTCGTCGGCCACCAGAATCACTGGCTGATCGAGCCGCTCCAACTGGCCGAGGTGAAGACCGTGCAGTGCATTCAGGATTTGGGTTGCGACGTCTAGAACGTCGAGCTTACGGTCGGCGAGGTAGTCGTCCGGAAGGGCTTCGAACTTCGAGATCAGATCTTCCAGAACTTTGTCGACCGCCCAACCAGCGTTCACCTCCTCCTCACGTATGATTTTCTCGACCGGCCCGGTAAAGGATGGATCAGAGGCGATGAGCTGGTGGGCCTCGAAGATCGCCGCATACTCTTCTCCCATTTGTTTCGAAGCCCGATCCCGGTTCTCCTGAATATTCTCGACAGTTGTCGCCACTGCCTTGCGAAACCTTTTGATCTCCTTGTCGATCTTCTCGGGAGGAATCGTGATCCGTAGGGTGGAGATAGGACGCGTTTCATGCACCACCGGCTCACCGATGGCGATTCCGGGACTCACCCCGAGGCCTCTGAGGGATCGACTCACTGCCCCTCTCCAAACTTGTCGGCGAAGAGGTCCGCGATTGCTCGAACTGCTTCGACCTCGTCCACCCCGTCAGCACGGACATTCAGAGGGGTGCCTTTGGTGGCGGCTAGGGTGAGAATGCCCAGGATCGATTTCGCATTGACTTCCTCATGTTCGGTGCCGACGTAGATTTCCGACTCGAACGCGCTCGCAGTGTGCACCAGCTTGGCTGCAGCGCGTGCATGAAGCCCGAGCTTGTTCGTGATCGTCACCTGCTCTTGGGTCATTCAGTCTCTCCTCGTTTCTGGAAATCAAAGGTCGTGTAGACCTCGTGGTATTCGACCGAATATCTGCCCTTCTATTCTAGCTTTTGAATGAGGTGCGCTATTTCGACCCCACAGCCCTGGCGTGCAACAGCTCGCTTGCCAGGCGGATGCTCTTCTGACCCGCCGCGGTCAGGCCTGTCGCAAGCTCCTCCAGGCTCAGGTCCCGCCCTTTGAGAGAACCGAGTTTGACGAGCATCGGCAGATTGACGCCGGTCACTATCTCCACCTTCTTCGGCTCGAGAAATGCAAGGGCAAGATTGGTGGCTGTGCCGCCGAACATGTCGGTCAGCACGAGGGTACCGTCCCCCTGGTCGAGTTCTCTGAGCTGTTTCTTGAGTGTTCTGGACGCTTCATCGGAGTCGACATCCCACGGCAGCGACATCGCAGCGGCTTGACCTTCCAGGCTCGGATCGATGATCTCGGCCGCTTTCAGGAGCTCGGATGCCAAGTTGCCGTGGGTCAAGACGAGGACGGGAATCATGAGTACCTCCATCGTTCCTTGTCACGATGATGAACCACTACCTCGTGACCACCCTGCTTGAGTGCCTCGGCCACCCGGTTGGCCATGTAGACCGAACGATGGCGACCACCCGTGCACCCCATAGCAATGCCGAGGTTCGTCTTGAGCTCATCGGCATATTTGGGTAGGAGGTACGATATCAGGTCCATGATTTCCCCCACCGCCTCCTCGACTTCAGGAAACTGATCGAGCCAATCGGCAACAGGTGGGTCGTTTCCTGAGAGTGCACGAAGCTCGTCCTCGAAGAAGGGATTCGGGAGGAAACGTACATCAAAGACCAAGCTTGCCGTTGCCGGAACTCCCTGCTGATACGAGAAGCTCTGGACGTCGAGCGTCATGACCCTGCGCGCGCTGTCGTCGCCAGCGAGGGCGAGGACCTGACGTCGGAGGTCGTGCGGCGACAATCCGGTCGTGTCGAAAAGTATGTCGGCGAGATCGCGAACGCCTTCGAGCGCATTGCGTTCTTCGGTGATTGCGCGCTCGAGATTGAGTTCGCGCAGCGGATGAGGTCGACGGGCAACCGAAAATCGGCGAAGCAGGACCTCCGGTGACGCCTCGACGAATATCAGACGGAGAGCCGGGATCTGTGACTTGAGGGATTTGAAGAAGCCCGGAAATCGTTGGATCATACCCTCCGTGCGCACGTCGAGGACGACCACCAAATGATCCAAGTCGTCTTCCGTCCGATCGAAAAGTTGGGGCACGAGATCAAGAGGAATATTGTCGACGCAGACGTAGCCGATGTCTTCCAAGCTTCTGCTGAGAACCGATTTCCCGGCGCCGGAAAGGCCGGTGATCACGAATGGCCCGCTGAACGATTCCTCACGAGTCATCGTTCCCTCCTTCGGCGATCAGATTGACACTCTCGAGGAAGCCACGTTCGTCCTCGATCCCCCTCTGGGCGAGCAGACATTTGCGAACAGCGGTTTCGACCATGATCGCGAGATCTCTTCCGGGTGCGACAACCATTGTGTATTTCGGGATTTCGATACCGAGAATCTCCTGGGTCGACGTCCACGCGCTCGGGCGCTCCATCATCTGTTCGCGCCACTTCTGTTCCATCCTGCGTGCTTCGGGGGTCAGCTTGGTGAGCTGAATGACCAGGGAAACCGAGACCGACGGTGATGTCGCGGTCATACCGAAGTGCTTTCGCACGTCGATAATGCCGACGCCGCGAAGCTCGAGGTAGTTTTCGAGCAGGGAGTGCGGGCTGCCCTGCAATCCCCGGTGATGGACTCGTCGGATGACCACTGTGTCATCCGCTACCAGGCGGTGACCCCGGTAAACGAGTTCCAGTGCGCACTCACTCTTGCCGATGCCGGGATCGCCGACGATCAGTGTTCCGAGCGAGAAGACATCGACTAACACTCCATGCAACTGGACCCGCGGAGCGAGCACGTCTTCGAGGAAGTCCGAAATCGTCTCGATGACTTCCGAAGTCTGCACCGGCGAAACCAACAGCGGAACGCTGGCCGCATCTGCCGCCGCCAACACGGTTTCCGGAGGACGAGTTCCCTTGGTCGACACCACGCACGGAATATCGAGTCCCATCAAGCGCTCGAGGCGCAGGGACGCCTCCTGTTCGGAAAAGGTGGCCAAAAAGTTGTATTCCGACTCACCAAGTATCTGTAGCCTGCCGGGCTTGACGGCTTCCAGGTAGCCGGCCAGGGCGAGGTCGGGTTTCTGGATCCTCGGATTTGTGATGCACGACTTCCCAAGGCCCTTGGCTCCGGCAACAACTTCGAGCTTGAGAGGAGCGAGGCGGCGTTCGACGAGCAACCGTTCAACCGGAATCGGTTCCGGTGCTGTCACAATCCCTCCTCCTCCGCGGCCCTGTTGAGAGCGGCGACGGCTTCCTCGGCATCGACTGCGGTTTGAAGCTCCGTACGCAACTCGCGTCGTTTCAACACGCGAGCGATCTGCGACAGAACCTGAAGGTGGGCTGCGGGTTGATCCGGCGGCGACAAGACAACGAACAAGAACGAAACCGGGTCCTCGTCTGCTCCGCCGAAGGAGATACCTTCTTTCAACCGTGCGAGCGCGATCTCTATCTGCTGCAGGCCTTGGGTCTTGCAGTGAGGGATTGCAAAGCCGTCGCCAACCGAGGTCGAACCGAGCTCCTCCCGTTCCTTGAGCGCGTCGACCACCTGTTCCGAGTCCAGCCCGAGGGTCGGCGAAAATACGTCAGCCGCTGCTGTCAGGGCAGATCGAACGTCGGACGCATCGAGGTCGAGGTAGACGTGTTCGGGCTTGATGAGCTTGTGGATTTTCATTAGAACTCTGGCGTGATCAACCCCAGGTTTTTGTCCTGTCGACGGTAGATGACGTTGATCCGATCGTTCGAAGAGTTGCGGAACACGAGAAATCCGTAGCTCGAATCGTCGAGCTGCAGGACAGCCTCCTCGATCGACATCGGTTTGATCGGAATGCTGCTACGCTCGACGATCTGCGGTTCTCCGCTTGCGATCGACTTCGGTTCGAGCACATCTACAGTCCATCCCTGGTCGATTTTCGCCTCAGACCCAGCCCTCTTCTTGTGATCCTTCAGTCGGGTTTTGGCACGCCGAGCCTGGATTTCAAGCTTGTCGACAGCTTCCTGGATGGCGGCGGTCACGTCCTTATTCTGTGCCGTCGACTGGACGACAAAATCCTTGCCCCTCACCGATATATCGACGACGTGAAGATGGCGTTCCTGTTCGACTTCGACTCGGACATCCAGGATGTCGTTGAAGTATTTTTTGACCTTGGCTAGCTTTTTTTCGGCAACTTGCCGCGACTGATCGGTCAACGTGACCTTTCGGGCGATGTACTCGACTTTCATTCTGTTCTCCCTAGAAAACCTTTTTCCGCTTGTCTGACGAGGGAATCATCATCTCCTCCCGGTACTTCGCAACTGTACGTCGCGCGAGTCGAATTCCCTCCTTCTGCAACATACGCATGATCTTCGAGTCAGACAACGGTCGGGCCGGATCTTCTGCTTCCACGACTTTTCGAATCCGTTCTTTGACCACCATCGAAGAGACGTTCTCACCGTGCGCCGAATCGACACCCGAATGAAAGAAATATTTCATCGGGAACAGTCCCCGGGGAGTGTACATGTACATGTTGCTGACGACGCGGGAGATGGTCGATTCGTGCATCCCGATGTCTTCCGCGACCTGCCGCAACACCATCGGACGGAGGTGTTCTATCCCGTTTTCGAGAAATCCCTTCTGGAACGAGACGATGCTCTGCGCGACCTTATAGATCGTCCTCTGCCGCTGATCGATGCTTTTCATGAGCCACATGGCCGACCGCATTTTGTCGCGTAGGAATTCGCTCGCCTTCGGATCCAGGTTCTTCCCCTCGAGCATGCGTTGATATCTGGAATTTATCCGCAGCTTCGGCAGACCATCGTCGTTCAGGGTGATGGTGTAGTCCTCGTCTATCTTGCGCACGTAGACGTCGGGTTCGATGTACTGGTTGTCGTCCTGGCGGAAGATCCGTCCCGGCTTCATCTCCAGTCCATGTATGACGTCGAGGATCGGCTTGATTTCGCCCACCTCGTCAAGCTCGAGAGCCTCGGCGAGGGCGTCCCATTTTTGATGCAGCAGCTCTTCCCAGTACGAACCAATAACCACGTGCGCTATCGCAAGCAGTTGTGCGTCCCCATTTTCTCCCGAGTGCAAGATCAGGTGGTCTACCTGAGCGCTGAGGCACTCCTGAAGACTCGACGCAGCGATCCCCGGGGGGTCGAGGGAGCGCACTACCGTGAGAGCTTCGGTGACACATGACTGATCGCAGCCGGTGCCCCGGATGATTTCCTCGTCCGTTGCACAAAGAAATCCGTCTTCGTCGAGGTTCCCGATGATGAATTCGCAGACCTCGACAATTTCAGGTCGCAGGTCGAGCATCTGGAGTTGCCAATGCAGGTGTTCGGCCAACCCACCGGAACTCGAGACCATGTTCTCGAGGCGGTTGTCCTGTTCGAACGAAGGGATCGCCATGGACGGGCCCTCGAAACGGACGTCACCCAGATAGTCCGAAAAGAATGCCTCGACATCGATGTCTTCGTACGTCTCTTCCGCGCTCGGCAAGGGACCATCCTCGGTCGCGGTATCGCTGCTCGTAGTCTCGCCCGCCGCATGCTCTTGCTCTTCAGAGCTCACACGATCCTCTGCGCCATCACCGGCCGGATCGTCCGTCGCATCGTCGACGTCGAGAACGGGATTTTCGAGGATTTCCTGGGCAAGCGTTTCTTCGAGTTCGAGACGGGACAGCTGGAGCAATTTGATGGCCTGCTGCAGCGACGGTGTCATCACCAGTCGCTGAGCAAGTTTCAACCTGAGTTTCTGTTCCAGCGCCATATCGCGAATTATCCCCTAACCGTTCAACGGGAATCCCGCTCCTGTCCGATCTGTAATCCTGCTGCCGATGACCGGCCGGGCGGCCTCAGAGGGTGAAGTCTTCGCCGAGGTAAATTCGACGGACATCCTTGTTTTCCGACAGATCGACGGGGTTTCCCGTAGCAAAAATCTTGCCGTCCTTGATTATATAGGCGCGATCGGTGATCTTCAATGTTTCCCGCACGTTGTGATCCGTGATTAAAACGCCTATTCCCAGAGACTTAAGGCGACGAATTATTCGTTGCAGGTCGAGAACGGCAAGCGGGTCGATCCCCGCGAACGGTTCGTCGAGAAGAATGAAGGTCGGCTCGGTCGACAACGCCCTGGCAACCTCGAGACGCCGCCTCTCGCCGCCGGACAGGGTGGCTGCCTTTTGCGTCCTATGTTCTGTCAGCCCGAACTCTTCGAGAAGCCGATCGATTCGATCGTTGGCGACGCGGGTTTCCACGCCCAGGGACTCGAGAATGAGCCAGATGTTGTCTTCTACGGATAGGCGCTTGAATGAGCTGGGTTCCTGTGCCAGATAGGAAACACCCATCCGTGCGCGGCGGTACATCGGCTCCAATGTGATGTCCTGGTCGCCCAGGATGACGCGCCCTTCGTCAGGCTCGACCAGTCCCACCATCATGTAAAAAGTAGTGGTCTTGCCGGCTCCGTTCGGGCCGAGAAGACCGACGATTTCGCCGGGCGAAATCCCGAGTGAGATCCCGTCGACCACCCAACGCCCCCGATAGGCCTTGCGCAGGCCCTTGGTGACCAGGTCTATGGCTTTCGGGCTCAGGGCTTCTCCTCCGGGTAGTAAATGGTCTCGGTTCCTCCGGCGACCGAGACCGTACCATCGGCCTGATTCCAGGTCAACGAGGAGCCGGAGACCACGTTACCCGAAGGGTCGGTGAGCCGCACGGGATTTCCAGTGACGATCACCGACTGCTCCCCTACCTCCCGTCGTGCCTCCTGGCCGGTCATCCGACGACCTGTGGCCAGCTCGACGAGTTCAACGGCGCCAACCGCCTCGACGGCGGTGACCTCGCCGTCTTCATCGAAGAAGACCGACAGCTTGGCGGCTGACAGTGTGTGCTTCGGGTCGCTGTAATGAACGTTGCCCTGGTAGACCGCCGCTCCGCTCGCCTGTTCGTAATCGAGTGATCGTGCGACCACCACCACATCCTCCTCGGGGCTGCCCTCTATCTGGAGCTGCGAAGCAGGCATTGTCGTTCGCACGTGTCCGGCCGCCCGGACCGAAGTCGGATCGTTACGATAGAGCACATCATCAGCAACCAACAGGCGATGGCCCTGCCAAAGGCGGCTGTTCTCCCGCAAGTGATAGACCGCGCCCTCTTCTCGTATCTCGAGGATCTCTGACGCGAAGTGGGTCGGCCCTCCGTCGCCGCCGTCCTCGTCCATCAGTGTGACGCCGAAAATCGAGCCCTGAACGTTACCCCTCGCCTCCGCGCGCCCGTCGCGATTGAAAATCTGAGCCTGGTCACAACTCATCCGCCCACGTTCGCTGGACAACAGGACCCTTTCCGGCCCGGTCGGATCTCCATGCAGAAGGGTCAGTCCTGCCTGTGGTGAGAGGCGGGCACGGTAGCCTCGCCCTTCGAGTTCGCCGGAATGAAGCACGACGTCACGTAGAAGCTCCACGTCGGTCGCCTGACCGCCAGAGAACCACACCCGTCCCTCCGTTGCTTCCCCTATTCGCGGTGGGCCTTCTTCCGGGATCTCTCGAATGCAGACGCCATGCTCGGCTCGTAGGTTGAGGATTCCTTCGTCGGCAAGGATCGCGCGTAGGGTCCAGGTTCGGATAGTCCGTTCAAGATAGCCTTCACCGCCGCTGAAACGGACAGTGACCCACGGCCCGGTCGTGGTTGCGTCGATCTGCCAACGCCCGCTCGAATCCCGAATCGCAACTGCTCGTTCCATCCATGCTTCGACCGCTCCACCACTCGCAAGATTCGAAATGAACGCCTCGACACCTCCACTCAGATTGATTGCCCGTGGTGGTCCGTCGCCTTCTTCGAGGACAACCTCCATGTGGGGTGCGGTGACTTCAGCGTTTTGGAGCGACACTACACCACCATTTCGCAGGAGTATCGTATGCGTCGGTCTCCGGTAGACAGCTGACGGGGCGGTGATAGTGGTTCCATCTTCGGCCGAGAAGGCCACGCCGTCGGATAGATTGATCTCGTCCTTCTCGAGATCAAAGGCCGCGTTGTTTGCGCGTCCAAAGCTGGCACCGGAATAAAAAAATACCTCGGAGTTTGCGGTGAACTTTCTCGAACTGGCCTCGAAACGGCCCGCATCGGTCGTCAGCACCGCTCCGCTCGGCAGATCTATTCGAATACCGCCCTCGAGTCGGGCGTCGCGGGTTTCGGGGTTGAAGCTCGCCCCATCACAGGTCAGGATCGGCCCCGGTTCTCCATCACGAAAAAACTGGAGCCGCACTCCCTCGATCTCATGCCACCCCGAGGAAAGACCTAGTGTGCGCTTCGACATGAGCTCGAAGATCAACTTGCCGGCAACTCTTTCGACGTAATCGAATCCCGTATACACTCCGATAGCGCGGTCACCTCTACCGCTGGTAACGTCTCCACTGTCGACCTGGGTGAGGGGCGTCCTGAAACTTTGAAATCGTTGCGCAACGATAAACGCCATCGCCACAATCAACACGACAATGGCTGTCGCGGTCAGTCTCCGTACCCAGATTCGCGTCTTGACTCCCATCGCCGCACCCTCACTCAGGCAGGCGATGTGGCATACATACCAGCCCATATTCCCGTTGGAAGCAGCCCACCTGGTTCTCCCCGCACCAGCCTACACTGCGTGCCGTTTGGTCGCGATATTCCATGGGTTTTTTGCTTAGCGGTCGGAATAAACACCCATCGATCGAAACTTCCTGTAGCGCTTCGCAACCAGGGTGTCGGGTTTGACCTTTCGCAGGGCCTTGAGGTGTCGTCGGATTGCGGACGCTATTGAATCGGCCATCAGACCCGGGTCCATATGCGCCCCACCAGGTGGTTCTGGGATGATCTCGTCGATAACCCCCAGCTGCTTGAGGTCTTGCGCGGTCAATCGGAGCGCCTTCGCCGCATCCTCCGCGCGCGCCTGGTCCTTCCACAAAATCGCGGCGCACCCTTCAGGCGATATGACCGAGTAGATGGCATGTTCCAGCATCAATACTCGATCGCCAATCCCGAGGGCGAGCGCACCGCCGGATCCGCCCTCCCCAGTGACCACGATGATGATCGGCACAGGCAGTGCTGCCATCTCGACCAGGTTGTTGGCAATCGCCTCTGCCTGGCCACGCTGTTCCGCGTCGATCCCCGGATACGCGCCCGGCGTGTCGACGAACGAGATGATGGGTCGCCGAAAGTGCGCGCCGAGTTTCATGATGCGCAGCGCCTTTCTGTATCCCTCGGGGCGGGGCATGCCGAAGTTTCGCCGCAGCTTCTCTGCGGTATCCCGGCCCTTTTGGTGACCGACCACCACCACCGGATCTCCGTCAAACCGCGCCAACCCGGCGACGATTGCTGGGTCGTCGGCGAACCTGCGGTCACCATGAAGCTCGGTGAAATCGGTGAAGATGCTGTGGATATAGGCCATGGTGTACGGCCTGTCCGGGTGTCTTGCAAGCTGGCACTGCTGCCACGGAGTGATGTTCGCAAAGATCGAGTCGATGGCTGCTTCAAGCTCGCGTTTTGCCTTGGTCAGGTCCTCTTCGGTACCAGTGCCCGACGTACCCGTTCTCTCGAGCTGGTTGATACGAGCGCGAATCTCTTCAATTGGGTCAAGAAAGCCGGGGGTAGGAGTCGCCATTAGGGGACTCTAACAGAAGCCACTCGATGACGTCAAAAATGCCTCATCTTCGGCCATAGCGAGGCGGTCAACTCGTTGATTCAAGGACGCTTCTCTTCGTTCTCGAGACGAGCCACTCGCACCAGAGACGGTAGATAATCGGGTGGAGCTTCGAATCCGAGGAGCTGGAGAATCGTGCCGGCGACGTTGCCGAGCCCGGGTACTTCGACATCGTCATTTGTCCGGAAGCGGTTGGCATCCCTTCCAGTCAGGATCCAGGGAACAGGCGAGAGGGTGTGGCTCGTCTTGATCACCGGGTTGCCGTTCTCATCGATCTTTGTAGCGCCGGTTTTCCTGTCGACCTCCCACATCATGTCGAGGTTGCCATGATCGGCGGTTACGATCACGGCGGCTCTCGCCTCAAAAGCCGCGGTCTCGATTTTCCCGACGCATTCGTCGACGATCTCCATAGCCCGAATGGAGGCCTCGAGAGAGCCAGTATGGCCCACCATGTCACCGTTTGCGAAGTTGACCCGGATAAAGCGGTGGCCACGGTGCGCAAGGTCTTCGATCACGACCTCGCACACTTCGCGTGCCTTCATTTCCGGCTTGGTGTCGAATGGCACGGTGTCGGAAGGCACCTCCACCCAGTCCTCGAGCTGCTCGTCGAATGCTTCGGAATTGTTGCCGTTCCAGAAATAGGTCACATGGCCGAACTTCTGGGTTTCCGCGACCGCAAGCTGGTTGACTCCGTTGTGAACCAGGTACTCCGACACGGTGCGTGAGATGGCGGGAGGACTGACCAGATATAGCGGGGGTATCTGCAGGTCGCCGTCGTACTCCATCATCCCCGCGTACAGGGTCCGAGGCATTTCTACCCTGTCGAACTCGCTGAAATCCGTTTCGGTGAACGCACGCGAGATCTCGATGGCTCGATCACCGCGGAAGTTGAAGAACACCACCGAGTCTCCGTCGATGATTCGACCGACCGGCTCCGCCTCTTCGTCGACGATCACGAACGGTGGGAGGTCCTGGTCTATGACACCAGGGTTTTCTTCTCGCAGCACCTCGACCGCCTCGGCGGCCGTGGAGAAGCCTCTCCCCTCTCCTATGACGTGGGTCATCCAGCCGCGACGAACCATGTCCCAATCGGCCTCATAACGATCCATGGTGATCTGCATGCGGCCACCGCCCGACGCGATTCGCGCGTCGATGGATGAGTTCGAGATCTCGGCGAGGACCGATTCGATTCGAGCGAGATATTCGTGAAAAGACCGCGGATCGACGTCGCGCCCGTCGGCCAGCGCATGAAGGCGGATAGTACTGACCTCCTCTGCCGCGAGACGTCGAACAAGCGCCTCCACGTGATCGATATGGCTGTGGACGTTGCCGTCCGAGAGCAATCCGATGAGGTGGAACGTGCCACCACCCGTCTTGACGCCGCTCACGATTCGCCGCCACGTTTCTCCCTCGAAAACCGATCCGTTGGCGATCGCCCGGCTCACCAGCTTGGCGCCCTGCTCGAAGACTCTTCCCGCGCCCATGGCGTTGTGGCCGACCTCCGAGTTCCCCATGTCACTGTCGCTCGGCAGGCCCACAGCCGTCCCGTGCGCCTTGAGATTCAGCGAAACCGGAGCGTCCGCCAGCAGGCGGTCGAGAGTCGGCGTCGCGGCAAGGTCGAATGCGTTTCCCTCGTAACCTTCCGCTCGGCCGCGGTAGAGGCCGACCCCATCGAGAATCACGAGGACGAGTTGGCCAGGCACACCGTCATATCCTCGTGTCTTTTCGAGCTTGAAATCGGTCATCAGCCACCTCTCGGATCCGTCAACCTCGGATCCTTGCAGTGCATTCCGGAATGCCTTGGTATCAAGGTCCCGAGATCGACGATCTCAAGTGGGCTTTGCGGGCGTGCTGCGCCGAGGACGGAGGAGCACGACGCTGATGTTGTCGTTACCACCTCTTTCGTTGGCCTCGACGATCAAACGATCGCAAATGTCCTCGAGGCCGCCGCCCATTTCCAGCACCGCCGCGATCTCGTCATCGGTCAGCATGGAGTTGAGCCCATCGGAGCACAGAAGGTAGAGATCTTCCTCCTGAACCTCATCTTCAAACACATCGACACGGGGCTCCGAGGTTCCCCCGAGGGCTTGAGTGACCACGTTCTTCAACGGATGGGTACGGGCGGCCTCTTCGGTGAGGAACCCCGCCTCGACCTGTTCATGGACCCAGGAATGATCGCTGGTCAGGAGAGCCAGACAGCCTCTGCGGAAACGGTACGCTCGGCTGTCGCCGACATGGCAGATCACCAGATTGGAGTCACCTGCGTGGTGAACGGCCACGACCACCGTTGTACCCATCCCCTTGAGATCTGCATCATTGTTCATCGCGACAGTCACGCAATGATGGCCGGAAACGATGGCATCGACGATGAGATTCGCCGTGGCGCTGAGGTCGTTGTTCCAATGTTCCGGCCATGCATCGACGGGGTCCTCTTGAGGACCGCTTTTGAACGCTCTGACGATTTCCTCGGTTGCGACACGTGAGGCGACCTCTCCGGCCGCGTGCCCGCCCATTCCGTCCGCTACCAGGTACACGCCGGCCTCGTGATCGAGGTAAAAGACATCCTCGTTGAGGCGGCGTTTCATGCCGACGTCCGTGGCACCAAACGCTTCGAGCTCGAACCGGTTCGTCGTGTTGAGGGCCAAACTGTCAGCTCTTTCCCCGCAAGCGACTCAAGAGACTTCCACCCGTGTCCGCCTCGTCGCCTTCGGCTCGGCTGATGACATTTGTTGCCGCAGAGTTGGTGGGATCCAGCGCGAGCGCTTGGTTCGCGTAGCGCACGGCACGGCTCTTCATCCCCGCAGAGAGGGCGAGAACCGCCGCTTCCGCGATAATTGTCGCATTGCCGCTTTCGAGACTCATCGCTTTCTCGGCGTGCCGCAGAGCGTCGCGTTCTTTCCCGGTTACCTTTGCCAGTGCCTTGCCGAAAAAATAGTGTGCGCGAGCATTGTTGTCGTCGTGGTCGATGGCCATTTTGAGGTTATCGAGCGCAGCGGCGATCTTCCCCTCACGCAGCTCTTGGGATCCCTTGGCGGCGAGGCGGCGTGAAATTTCCGACGCGTCCATCTGAGTGGAATCACCGCCCTTGGAGATAGTCTTGTCGTACTCCTCGCGACGCGTCGGGTCCCTGAGAACGTTAAAGGCCTCTGTAATCGTCTGGAATCGTTCTTCCGCCGAACCACGCTCGTCGCCGGAGAATCGATCCGGATGGTGCTTCAGGGCCAACCTCCTGAACGCCTGGCGGATATCCTGGTCGGACGCATCACGTTCGACACCCAACGTGTCGTACATCGTCGTCTGGTTACGCATCCTGGATGACTCCCTCACCACCAGCTTAAACTACCACGGTCAAAAAACCTTGGCAACGAAAGTGAATCGGTCCTGGATCGGAGTCAAACGCCCGTCAACGCCTCGTGTCGAGCATTTTCTGGGCGATCTGCCGGGTAACCGGATTGAGGTTTCGGTCTCGCGAAACGCGAACCCGATCTCGGTAGTTGAGGCGCGGAATAATAGCCTTCGCTGTATAGACCGGGGTCTTGGGGTTCAATGCCAGAGCGATTGCGATGGGATATTTCCGTATCCATCGGCGATTCGCCGAGATCTGCTGGATGACTTCCTGGGCAACGCTTCGCGAAGCCGCGAACTGCTCGATTTCGGTATCGGTGAGTTTCGGGCACGCCAGTACCGATCGCTGGATCAGTCGGTTCCGACTGTTGATCAGGATCGACCGCTCCTCCCGGGTGCCTCTCAGAGCGCAGATGATTCGTTCGTGGACGCTCATCTTGAGAATACGGGCGTGACCCTCCATCTCCATTCCCTTGACCGCATCTTCCAGCGCTTCATCCTCGAACCCCCGGTAGGGCATCTCGACTTCCTGCGGAATGTGGGCTCCGATCGCGCGGAGACTTTCGATCGCCTCGTCGATGCTCGGCCCGGCCGCCGCTGCAGCCTCCTGTTCGGCCAACACCTTCTCGATGAACTCTTCCTCAAACTCCCGGACCCGTCTGAGGACCACCTGGTTAGCCTGCGGGTTTTCGCGAAGGTCCTCGAGGATATCGAGGCATCCAAGCACCCGGACCTGGTTGGTGATGATGATGTCCTGAACAACCGGCGTACCGTTTTTCGCCAAAACCCTTAGGGTTTCGTCAGACACGTTTGTGTGTGCGGCAACCGCCGCCCAGATTGCCTCACCGGCGCGAACCCTGATCAGTTGATCGAGAACCAGCGAATCAGGCGGATGGTCCCGCAGCCAGTCGAGAATCGTCGCCTCCTCCTCGCGGGCCACCGATGTCTCCGCCAATTTTGCCAGTTCCTGGTCAGGGTCCGAAGCGAGAATGCACTGCAGGCCCAGCAAGTCCTCGCGGGATACTGGGAGCAGTCCCTGGGCGGCAAACAACCGCACCTGCCTCGGAACTTGCCCTTTGACGATGCCTTCAATCAGGTCGGCTCCGGTCACCGGCTTCTTGTCAGTCATTTCGTGCCCTCGGGCCGAGAACTACGAGTCCTTCGCGGCTGACCTCCGCGTGGACCACCTGGCCAGGACGACCGAGCCCTTTGTACTCGACACCGTCGACCTCAATGACGACCGCGTCGGCATCCCCCACCGTCAGCTTGACCGGTCCCATGAGTTCGATGCGCTCGGTTGTACCTCCACTGATCAGCCTCCCCCCGGCGACGCCGTCTCGGTCACGATAGTGAATCCAACACTCCATGTCAGGCTGAACCTGCACCATCATGACGACTCGATCAGTTTCGCTGGCCACCTCGGTTGCGGTCGGGCGCAGCGACGGCGTGACCGGAACGCCCGGATCGGCGGATCCTGGGTTGGAACGGACAGGGCTCTCGGGTGCCAACTCAATCGCCGGCCCGGACGTGCGCAAGATCGCCACGGCCGCTATCACCAGAATCGCGATCGCGATGATCACAGGCAGCCAGAATTGCCAACGGACAGATTGGGCAACCGGTGTTTCGTCCGCCTCGGCCATCAAATGAATCCCAGAGGCAAGCAGAAATCGGTCCCACGCCGCCTCGAACGCATCTGCCAACTGATCCGGATCGGCCCCGATGACCGCTGCGATCTGGAGCACGAAGTTGCGGCTGAAAACTTTTTGCGGCAGATACTGGAAGTCGCCTGACTCGAGGCATCCGAGGATATGTGTGGAGATCTTGGTTTCCTCGGCGATGTCCTCTAGGCTCAGCCCGGCGACGTTGCGCAATCGACGCAGCTCTTCACCAAAGGCCCTCGGATGATTGGGCACCCCCTCCATTGCTGTCATCACCGGAGAAGTCTATCACCCTTCGCTGGCCGAGAGCTTCGCGTTCGATCAATGATTCAGCAGCTTCCCGGACCTCTTCCGGGAGGTTCGGGTGCTCGAGAATTCTGCGCAGTTCGACCCGCGGCATCTGTACGAGAATGCTGAGTGCGATCGGCAGGGGTGTATGCGAGCACACCAACAGCGCCCGTCTGACCCTCAGATACGATCCCCATTTGTGATGTCTGGCAAGTTCCGGAAAAAAGCCGAGGGATGGTTCTCTGGTGTTGAGGATGACGAGGATGTCGTTCTCCACCAATCGAGGGTTGTCGAGCAGCGCGCACAAAACCTGTTCGTCGCCGGCGCCGACCAGAACCCGAAATATCTCCCTGTGGGCCCGCCGTGCAAGGGCAATTCGTTCGCCGAGAGACATCGATGAAACGAGGCTCAGGAGCTTCCGCTCCGCCTGGCGCCGAACGACTGGCGGTGTCCGCGGTGATTGCGAAAGTGACAGGAGGGACGTCCACGGCAGAGTGGCCATCAAATCCATCGCGCGGCCGAAGGTGAAACCGGGAAAGCCGGCGAGCAGCTCGCGAACCGCATGACCATCCAGGTTCCGCCGCTCGGTGGCAATAGACTCTGCAATCTGGGCAGTGCAGAACGGGGATCTCAGGACCTTCAGAAGATCGGCCTCCTCGAGCTGTCGGTCTCGTACCAACTTCAGGAGTTGCTCGGAATCCAGGTCGGAGATCGAACGCGAGTCCATACCCCATCGTACAGATTGAACACCTGCAATGGACGTGTTTCAACAAACAATTGACAATCGGAGGAATGACGCTGGGCCTTCCGAGGATCGGGTTGCTTCAGCTTTCTCGTGGGAACAGGGTTTGAAGCTGTTTCTATGTTGCTTCGGGCTCTTCGGGATCGAAAATTTCCCTCAATCGCTGACGCAAGCGAACCACCTCGAGAGAGGCGATTGCGGCGTCACCTGGGGGTAGCCGGCGAAGCGCGTGTTTGCGAAAGGCCATGCGTGTCAGCAGGCGTGAAATCACCGTGCGCTCATTCCTCGACGGCCACCAATTCCCTCGAACACGTTTGCGATAGTAGGGAATGACGTCGAGCACCCACCCCGGCACTGTTTCCAGTTCCACCTCGATCGCAAGCTCGCGCTTGAGAATTCGGTGTTCGGAGCTGAGAAAAAGCGCAAGCGCGATTGGATAAGCGAGATAAAGTACTCCAAGTGCGGCCAGCCAGGGTTTCGGACCCCCCCCCTCCCCCACCGGTCCAAACCGGACTAGGGACATGTTCCAGGCACCGTGGATTGCCGTCGCCAAGATGAGTCCACCGAGAATCCAGGCAGCTTTGGAGAGTCGACGTCCGCAGAGCGTTGCGTAACCGATGAACCCTCCGAAGGTCGCGCTGCAGATCGCATGGACGCCGGCTGAGAGCAGGGTTCGCCCACCAACAAGAATGAGAATCCCGAGCGAGGTTTCGGCGCCGGCCCCGCCACCGATGCCGTAAACCACGTTTTCGGTGACCGCAAAGCCGAGCCCGGAGGCGGTGCCGTAAACCACACCATCGGTGGGATTGTCGAACTTGTTCGAAAACACGACCACGAGCAGCACCCCAGCAGCCTTGGTTATCTCTTCAAGGAACGGCGTAACCAGGCCGATTCCGATGAGCCCCAAATCTCCCGGGGCCTCGATTGTGTGCAACACACGGACGAAAATTGGGTACGCAAAAATGGCAGTGAGCGGAGCCGCTGACGCCCCCCACAAAAAGACCATCGCCACCAGGTGAATGGGCTCCCGGTCGTATCTGTCAACCCACCACACAAGTGCGACCACGACTAGGAGGATTGCGGCAGACACCGCAAGTGCCACCAAAAGTACCAGAACCATGGAAATATTCACGGCAATACCAGCGGGAGATCACGCAGCGGACGATCGTCGAAGTATCTTCGCGCGGCCTCGACATCGAGGCGTATTTGGGCCATCAGCTGTGGAGTGGAATCGAATTCTCGCTCCTCACGCAACCGCCGGAGGAAGAACAGGCGTACCCATTCCCGGTAGACGTCAGCCGTGAAATCCAACAGGTGGCTTTCAACCGTGGTCGACGAATTCTGATAGATCGTGGGTCGAACACCGATGTTGGTGACCGCTGTAAACGTCCGGTCAAACGACGGGATGTGAACCGCGGTTACGTAGACGCCATTGTCGGGCATGAGCTCGTTTTCTACCTCCATATTGAGGGTTGGAAAACCGAGAGTACGCCCGAGACGCTTGCCCTCCAGCACCGGGCCGTCGATGAAGACCGATCGGCCGAGCAGGCCTGCAGCGTCCTCGACCCGTCCTTCGGCAACCGCTTGCCGAACTCTGGTCGAGGACACGACGCCTCCTGCGTGCTCGACGATTGGCGCGTAGTCCGCTTCGAAGCCGAGTTCGTTGCCCATCGATGTCAGCAGTTCGACATCCCCACCGCGGTCCGCGCCAAATTTGAAGTTCTTTCCGATGTAGACGTCCCGGACCGCGAGCCTTTCCACCAGGACATCGCGGACGAAATCGGCTGCAGTCATTCTCGCGACCCGATGGGTAAACGGCAGCAGGAGACACGTTTCGATGCCGGTGCGCGCAATCAGCGCCAGGCGTTGCTCCAGAGTCGTGAGCAGGCGTGGCGCATCTGCCGGTCTGAGGAGCTTGACCGGATGGGGGTCAAAGGTCATCGCCATGGCCGGCGCGCCCAGCGCCTGAGCGCGTTCAGCGACGTAGGAAAGAATTGTCTGGTGACCGAGATGGACACCATCGAAATTACCGATGCTGAGGACGCCTCCCCTTGGAGGGTCGTCGTTTCCGAGGGGGTCGCGGAGCACTTCCACAGAGTTCCTCTCAGCCCATCACTGGGAGGCGCACCGCCGGTGCTTCGCCTGGCATCAGCACCCGTGCAATTCGCCCAACGATATCGTAAGGGTGGGCTTCGGTGACCTCGACCTCGACCAGCGATCCCGGAGCCGCCGTGCCGTCATTTATCAACAACCGCCCATCGATCTCCGGTGCCTGTCGCTGTAACCGGGCTTCGAGCAACAACTCCATTTCAGGCAACGCTCCCGATACCAGAGCCGGTAGATGCCTTCCGACGAGGTCGTTGTTGATCTCAAGGGCAATTTCCTGTTGCGTCTCGAGCAGGAGGTCATGCCGCCGTTCTTTTTCTTCGGCAGTTACGGGATCGCCAAGATCCGCCCCCGGGTTCTCTGCCTGCCACGAGTAGGTGAACGCTCCGAGATGGTCGAAACGGACCTCGCGAACGAAATCGAGGAGCTCTGCAAACTCGCCATCGCCCTCACCCGGGAAACCGACGATGAAGGTCGAGCGCAGCGTCAAATCGGGAACTCTCGAGCGGGCCCTGTCGATGAGTGCGCGGTAGGTCCTGGCGTCCCCGCCACGCTTCATCTTCTTGAGTACGGTACGGCTGGCATGCTGCAACGGGATGTCGAGATAGGGAATGAACCGTTCCTCCCTTGCCATCAGGTCGAAGAGTCCCTCGTCGAGAGTCGCAGGATACGCGTAGAGGAAACGGATCCAGGGTAGGCTGGTTGCCGTGAGCAGCGATTCGATCAGTGATCGCAATCCGTTTCGCAATCCGAGGTCCTCTCCGTATCGAGTGGTGTCCTGGGCGATCAGTACCAATTCCCTGACGCCTTGCGATTCCAGTGCGCGCGCCTCAGCCAGCAGATCTGGGATAGGGCGCGATCTGAAGCTGCCCCGCATCGCGGGAATGTGGCAGAAAGAGCAGGGGTTGTCGCAGCCCTCTGCCACCTTGAGGTAGGCGTACGACCCGGTTGACACGATTCGCGTATTGCGATGGTCGTAAACCCTCACTGCGCCTCGTTGATCGGGCACGTGAGACCCAAGCTCACCTCGGACCGCCTCGGTGATCCGTTCCAGTTCGTCGAGGCCCACGAAGGCGTCGATCTCCGGAATCTCTTCCTTCAACTCGCGAGCGTAGGCCTGGGCCATACAACCTGTGACGATGAGCTGCCGAACGCTCCCCCCACCTTTCGCGTCGGCGACTTCGAGAATCGAGTCGATGGATTCACGTTTGGCGTCATCGATGAAACCGCACGTATTGACGATCACTACATCCGCGCGAGTGGCGTCAGAGGTCAACTCTATCCCGTCACGTGCGAGATGACCGAGCATCGTCTCACCGTCGACGAGGTTTTTGGCACATCCGAGACTGATCATTCCCACTCGTACGCGGGGATTTCTCGATGGCGCCGGATTGCTGCTTCCTTTCAATGTCATCCACTCTCCAAAGCTGGAATTTTAACCCGGTTTATATCGAAGGGCCGGCCGTCCGGACTCTCATCCTTGCCGGTCGATACACATCGGGCGATTCTTCTCTATATTCCCCTGCCGGCGTTGGTCAGTAGAAGTACTCGGCTACGGCCGAAGCAGCCTGCCGCGAAGCGCCTGGTCCTCCGAGAAGTCTCCTGGCTTCCGCCAAGCCAGAAAGTTGAGCCGCCGCACTGCCGCTGAGCATATCTGCGGAAACGGATTCCAGTCTTTCAGGGCACCATTCCTGTTGGAGAAGTTCCGGAACCAGGGTTTTGCCAACAATGAGATTCACCAAAGCGACGTTCGGTACCCGGACCAAAAGCTTGGCCAGAGCGAAGGAGATTGGCTGTAACCGGTATCCGACAATCATCGGCACATCGAGGAGTGTGCACTCCAGGGTCGCGGTGCCGCTCGCAGTCCACGCCATCTGGCTCGAGGCGAGCTCGATTCGTCGGGCTTCCCCTTGCACTCTTCGAAGCCTGCTGTCAGGCCGTCCATATCGAGAGAGGGTGGCGTCAATCTCGGCTCCCATCCCGGGCGCCTCGACGAGGACGGCTTCGTGGATATCGGACGAATCGATCCTCTGCAGAGTTCTCAACATAATGGGCAGGAGCTGCCGCACCTCCATCGCCCTCGAACCCGGAAGCATGGCCAGTCGGCCCGTGATGGTGGCCGGCAGTTGATTGCGTAGTCCGACCCGATCGATCTCATCAACCAGCGGGTGTCCCACATAGCGCGCCGGGACACCGTGGGATTCGTAAAAGGGAACCTCGAACGGGAGAATGCACAACACTTCCTTGGCCAGTTTTCGAACCGTGCCTATTCGTCCCTGGCGCCACGCCCACAACTGGGGAGACACATAGAGGACCACTGCAATACCGAGCGAACCGAGACGCGCGGCGAGGCGGAGATTGAAGTCGGGAGAGTCGATGAGAACGGCGACGTCCGGCCGACGCCGGCGGGCCTCCTTAGCCAGTAGGTTCATCACCTGACGAATTCTCGGAAGCTCGCGCACAACCTCGACCAGACCCATGTGCGCGAGTTCTTCTGTTGAGGCGACGAGGGACAGGCCGGCTGCGCGAAGCCGCTCGCCGCCGACACCGAATGCCTCGAGTCGAGGTTCCATCTGACGAAGCTCGGCGAGCATGTTGCCAGCGTGGATGTCGCCTGACACCTCGCCGGCTACGATCATTACCTGAGGCGCGTTCATCGTTTCGCATCGCTCTCGAAAAAGTGTGCTGCAACTATCATAGAGGCTGCCCCGGCCGCCGCGCCGATCGAATTCGCCATCAGGTCGCTCAGCTCTACTGTTCGTTGTGGCTGCAGAATCTGGAGACCTTCAACCAATCCTCCGTAAACAAGGGCCACCGCGAAAGCGACGAATGCACCTCTCCAGATTCCGCCCGCTGGCATGAACAGGACGGTGAGCAAAACGGCTTGTACGCCGTAGGCTATCGAATGGGCAACGTTGTCGGGAATCCTGGGCGCGACGTCACCGACGGATGGCAGAATGCCGAGAACGAGCAATACGATTGCGTAGATCAGATTCAGGACGATCACGAGGCCGCGGTGCCGGGCCGACATCAGGGAAAGGGATACATCAACCAACCCAACACGGAGGCCCCAACCACCATGATGAGAAAGGTCTTCAAGAAGAGCTTGCGCCGGCCCGTCGGAGTGGATCGCCAGAGAAAGGCAAAGAACACTGACACAAGAAGCGCATGCCAGAGCATGAGAAAGAGGTGGTCCATGTCAGTCCTTCTGGCCTCTGGCAATGTCCGAGACATCGAGGATTGTCAACAGATTCATGAGACCTGCGGTGTAGAGGAAGGTGTTGCCGTACGCGAATCCCGCGTCGGAGGGATTACCGCCGCCCTGGATGGCGAAAGGAAAGCCGTGAAAAAGACCACCGACGCCATTCAACCAGACCAATCTGCCGAGCGACAGGACTCCGTTGCCCAGGCAGGCGAGAGCTGCCAACCACGAAAACGGGCTCTGGGGCTTAGGCGTGCCGATCTCACCCCCGAACAACACTCCGGTCACGAAGCCGCAGAGGATTACCACCGCGAACACGATCGCGCGCTTTTTCTTTCCCAATAGCCAGTGGCCGGAGCCAGGGATGAACCACGCTACCGCGAGCAATCGCCACGAAGCGCGCTGACCGTCAGTAGCCTTGTCCTTCCCGGCCTTCCCTTTGCTCGTGTTCTTGTCTGCCGCTGTCATGGCTGCGAGCCTCCGTCCTCCAGCTCTTCCTTCATCCGTTCAAAGGTCCGGCTGAGATCCTCCGGAATGACCCGCGTTCCGCCGACCACGGTCATCATGTTGCTGTCCCCACGCCATCTGGGGACTATATGCAAATGGAGGTGCTCTTCGATCCCGGCTCCGGCGGCCTCTCCGACATTGAAGCCGACGTTAAAGCCATGGGGTTTGTAAATCTGGCGCTGTGCGGCCATGAGGTCCTGCGCGGTTCGCATCATTTCCGTCAAGGTCTCCCCGTCGACGTCGAAAAGCTCGCTGCAATGGTGGATCGGCGCCACCATCGCGTGCCCGGATGTGTACGGGTAGCGGTTCAGTAGAGCGAAGGATTTAGAATTGCGGGAAAGAGTCAGGGTTTGCCGGTCATCGCGCGAAGCGAAGGCATCGCAAAAAATGCACTCACTGCGGTCACGATCATCGGCCTTCGACACGTACTCGAGCCGCCATGGGGCGAAGAGAATCTCGACCACTGATGCTCACTGCTGCAGCAACTCTTCCCTGAGGTGCTTTCCTGGCTTGAAGTAGGGAATTTTCTTCGGCGGCACGTGGACCTGCTCACCGGTTTTCGGATTGCGGCCGGTTCGCTCACCGCGTTGTCGGATCCGAAATGACCCGAAACCTCGCAGCTCCACCTTTTCGTTCCGCCGCAACGCAGTGATGATGCTCTCCAGAATCACCTGTACGACCTCGTCCGCCTGCTTCCGAGGGACGTCGGCAGCACCCGCAACCGTCTCCACCAGATCAGCCTTGGTCATCGTCATTTCGCCGTGCTCCTTACTTCTCCGCAGTTCAGATCCTCTGCCCTCAGGCCTTTTTCTCTTCGTCATCACTTCCGGAATCGGTCGGCTCTTCGGCTGTTTCCTCGGAGTCCCCCTCGTCTACCGTCTCGGTCGCCGGCGCTTCTTCGGCATCAGCGCCGGCCGCAGTCTCTTCGTTATTTCCAGCCTCCTCCTCGACCTCGACAGAAGCCGTTTCTTCCGAGTCAGGCACATTTTCCTCTGACTCTTCGGCCGAGGCCTGTTGCTCTTCTACATTCGAGGCTTCAGTCGAATCGGCGGCCTCATCGGTCACCTCTGAATTCGCCGCAACCGGCTCTTCTTCCGACGCGGGGGGATCGGCCGCGAGTTCAACCACCTCATCCGCCGGCTCGGCTTCCTCTTCGACCAGCCCTCCTGCGCGAAGCGCCGCTGCCATCGCAGTCTCCGCGCCGGTGGTCTCGCCTGCCTCGGTTGCGGCGTCTGCCTCAACGTCATCTTGATCGATGCCATGCATCGACAGTCCGATCCGGCTCTCATGCCAGTCGATCCTGAGAATCCTGCAGCGCACCGGCTGCCCGCCCGCATACATTTCGGCCAGCGCCAACCCCTCATCGCGGTCGATCTCGGATATGTGGCACAGTCCCTCCACGCCAGGCGCCAGCTCAACGAAGATCCCAAAATCGGTGACATTCGTGATCGCACCCGTCACCACATCGCCGACACCATGCGTGTTCGCGTACTCCTCCCATTCGTTCGGAAGCAGCTCCTTCATCGACAGGGAAATCCGCTGATTATATGAATCGATCGATGTGATGACCGCCTCGACCTCGTCGCCCTTCTGCACCACCTCGCTCGGGTGGTTGATTCGTCGCGTCCAGGACATATCCGATATATGAACGAGGCCATCAACACCGGGCACAATCTCGACAAACGCACCGAAGTCGGTGAGGTTTCGCACTGTACCCGTGACCTTCGCGCTGACGCTGTAGGTCTCGGCGACCTGTTCCCACGGGTTGGGTTCGGTCGCGCGAAGTGAGAGGGAAAGGCGTCGCTTTTCGGAATCGACCTCTGAAACAACGACTTCGACCTCTTGACCGATCTCGAGAATCGAACGCGGGTTCTTGACCTTCTTCGTCCACGACATCTCGCTGACGTGGATCAAACCCTCGACGCCTTCCTCCAATACAACGAAAGCACCGTAATCGACGATACTGACAACCTTGCCCTCGACGCGTTTACCGACCGGGTACTTTTCAGGCACCAGTACCCAGGGGTCCTCGAAACGCTGTTTGTATCCGAGGGAGACTCTTTCGCGATCACGGTCGAATCGCAGCACCACAACATCGACCTCGTCGCCGACCTTGAAGTACTCGGTCGGATGTCCGACCCGACCCCAGGAAATATCCGTGATATGGAGAAGCCCGTCGAGACCGCCGAGGTCGATGAACACCCCGTAGTCAGTGAGATTCTTGACCACGCCGCTGACCAGTCCACCCTCTTCGAGGGTTTCCATGGTCTTCTCCTTGATCTTGCCCTGCTCCTCTTCGAGAATCGCCTTGCGAGACAAGACCACATTCGACCGCCGGCGATCAAAGGAGATGATGCGGGCCTCGATCTCTTGACCGAGATAGTCCTCCAGTCGGCGATTCGGCAGCAGATCCACCAGGGAGCCGGGCAGAAAGGCGCGAACGCCGATATCGACCGACAGCCCGCCCTTGACTCGATCCAGGACGGGTCCCTTGACCGGAGCTCCTGACTTGTAGGCTTCTTCAATCGCTCGCCACGTCTTGAGCTTGGTTGCGCGATCGCGCGAGAGACGAACGCGTCCCTCCGATTCATCGAGCCGTTCGACGAACACCTCGACCTCGTCGTTGACCTTGATCTGGACCTCGCCAGTCTCAGGATCCGTAAACTCCGCGGCCGATACACTGCCCTCACATTTGTAACCGATGTCAACCAGGACTTCCTCGCTGTCGACCGCAACGACCGTGCCCCGAATGACCTCGCCTTCTTTGAGAGATTGGAGGGAAGACTCCATGAGCTGTTCCATCGACAGCTCGTCTGATCCGTTCTCCTGTTGATCTTGTCCGTTTGTTTCCGCGTCCATCACCCTTTCGTGCCTCCTCGCTAGATCCATCCGATATGAACCTAGCCTCCGTAATTTGATGACCTTACGGTTTCCCGCGCGTCGAGTCAAGCGGGTTGGTTCGACCTCCCATCAAGAATAATCGCGACCTCTTCCAGAAGCCTCTCCACGACCTCGTCCAGGCTCGAATCCGTCGTGTCAACGACGACCGATCCTCGTGCGACTTGGAGTGGAGATTCCGAACGTGATGTGTCTTGACGGTCGCGCCGCTGCTGCTGAATCCTGACATCTTCAAGACTCGTCTCGGGGTCTTTTTCTTTGAGGTCTCGATGACGACGCCGTGCCCTTTCCTCGGCGCTCGCGGTGAGGAAGACCTTCAGATCGGCATCGGGAAAGACGACGGTTCCAATGTCGCGCCCCTCCATGACTCCACCGTTGGCCTGCCCGAGCTCCCTTTGCAGTGGAACCAATGCGCTCCTCACTTCCGGCAGCGCCGAGACGGCCGAGGCCATCAGGGAGCACTCCGGAGTCCGGATGTCGCCACTCACGTCCTGATTGTCGATCAGAACCGCGGTGCCCTCATCCGTGGCCTCGACCTCCAGGAGGTGAGAATGCATCAACTCCACCACCCTCGCGACAGCGGCCTCGTCGAGCGGCGGCTCGAGACCTTCCCTCAGAGCCATCAGCGCCACCGCACGGTACATGGCACCTGTGTCGAGGTAGGGAACTCCCAACCGTTGCGCGAGCATCCGCGCGACGGTGGACTTGCCGGCTCCGGCGGGGCCGTCGATTGCAATGATAGGCGGTGAAGGTCGAGGATCGGCGACGCTTTGAGTCAAATCGGGGTCCTTAAAAAAAAATGCGAACCGTCATTGTACAGCGTGCACTATGCTCGTGCAGTGAACGGGATAAAGAATAGACGCCTGTTGCAGGCCGAACGCCGCACGTTCGTGGTCCCACGCGCCGGCGGACTTCGAGTCGGAATGGGTTATGCAAATACTTACAGGATCGGAATGTCGTCTCTCGCTTACCAGTGGTCGGTCGAGCTGGCTGCCGGGATCGGCGACATAGGAGTCGAGAGGTTTTTTGCTGACCCGGAGCTGAGCCCTGGAAGGACGATCGAAGCCCACTCCGCGCTCGGAGACCTCGATGTGCTCGCCTGGAGCTGTTCCTTCGAGCTCGACACCGCCAATCTGCTCGCAACCCTCGACGCCGCGGGGATTCCGCGCCGCAGCAGTGAGCGCACCTCGCGGCACCCGCTGTTGGTGATGGGCGGCGCGGTCGCCTCGATCAACCCGCTTCCGCTGGCGCCCGCCATCGATGTTTTCGTGCTCGGTTCGGCCGAGCTGCTGTGGCCTCCCCTCCTCCATTTGATTCAAGAAAATCCGAGTCGCGATCGGTTGTTGCTTGAACTCGCGGATCGGGACGGTTTCTTCGTTCCCCGTCACCACCTCGAAGTCGGGGGTCGACCGCAAAAGGTGCGACGGGTCGAAAAACGCGATGTGCACATGGCGGACCCAGCCATGGTCCCGGTCTCTCATGTCGTCACACCACACACTGAATACAGCAACCGTGGCCTGGTCGAAATGTCCCGCGGTTGCCCGGAAAAGTGCAGATACTGCTGGGTGAGCTACAACTACGGTCGTCTGCGGTGCTATCCGAAGGATGCGATCCTCGATCGTGTCGACCGGTTGCATCGAATGACGGACCGGGTAGGCTTCGTGGCGACCGCGGTCGGCGACCATCCGGATCTGGCGGAGATTCTCGAAGAATGCCGCCGACGGGAGATCAACGTTGCACTCTCCTCCCTGCGCATACCGGCGATGCGGGAGGAGGTCCTCAAACCATTGGCCGAGTCCGGCGCGCGTTCGATCACAATCGCACCGGAGACGGGCACTGACGAGCTTCGTCGCAAGCTCAACAAACCGATCACCAACGCCTCGATCCTCGAAGCAGTCGACACGGCCCTTCGCTGCGGCATCGAAAACCTCAAGATGTATTTCATCATCGGCTTGCCAGGAGAGACCGATGGTGACCTGAAAGGCATCGTCGACCTCCTTCGACAGGCGCAGGAAATCTTGGTCTCCCGCGGACGCGATCGCGGACACGTCGGTACAATTTCGGCCGGTTTCAACGTCCTCGTACCCAAGCCCTATACCCCGTACGCCCGTGAGGCGATGCTGGATCGACAGGAAGCCCGTCGACGAATGGAGCTGGTTGAAAGCGGAGTTCGCGACATCTCCAATCTCCGGACTGAACGGCCGGCCTATCGTGAGGCCGTCTGGCAGGCATTTCTCAGTCGAGGGGACGTGACCGCCTTCGATGTTCTCGCGACGGCGGCTTCAGGGTGCTCGCTCGGACAGGTGCTCAAGACTCATCGAACGGCCATAGAGGCCTCCGCGCTAAATCACTTCGAGGGCGAACCCGCCTGGCAATTCGTCACCTCGGCTCCGGTGCGGGAGACATCTCGACGGAAGCCCCCCGTGCCAGGCAGCAACGTGCAAGAGTAGCCTTCGGAGTGAGGTGGATCGCTGGCCGTAGTGCCCGGGTGGGCACTGCTGGCTCGACCAGGTGGTCTCACCGGCGCCGTCCGACGGAGAATCCTCTCAGAGTTCCTTCTCGAGAGGACGCGATGAACACTGGCACCTCCACGGGTTCCCTTTCGTTTTCCCTTGTGCTGATACGTAACCACCCTTCGATCGTGCCGGCAAACTCCCTCGAGCGAGCGTCCGGCACCAACTCCACGCGCAACATCTGCCGTACTCCGGGTTTTGGCGAAACGGCCGAAGCTGAAAAGACGTCGGGATGCGAGACTTTTACGGCGGTGACGGAAAACTCCTCGCCCGCGTTGTTTTGTAGGGTCACTACGGCCGAGATGCCGTCTCCGGTGCCGCTCGGAGACGACCACAGCCTCGCTCCGCGGGGGCGTGGTTCGATCACAGGTCGCACTCGCGCGGCATAGGGTACGTCGACTGCTGTGGCAATCGGGTGGTTGGTCTTCAGCTTGACCTTTCCTGTCCAAGATCCGACAGGTGCGTCGTCCTCAAGGGCCAGTTCGAGCCACACATCTCCTGGAACGGCTTCCACCCCATCGTATTCTTCTCGCCTCTCGACCGTCTCGGTTTTCGCAAACAAAGCCTGGTTCCCGGTCTCCGCCTGCAGCACCTCCAGCGCCTGACCGTCGGCCCTTCGCAGCAACACTCGCGCGGTCTTCCTCTCCCCTTTCATTGCCGAGATAACGAGCCGGTCGTGCGGCAGGACGCGCAACGGAGTTTCGACATTGACCGAGAAGCGGAGATTGATGTCAGAGGCACTTGAGGCATCCGTGCGAACCGCGACCGATTTCGAGACCCTCCGATTGAGAAGAGGTGCGGTGTGCAGCCTCGCTACGAGCTTTCCCGACTCACCTGCCGGGATGACCGAATCATACTCGGCCAGCGTGCATCCTCAAGATGGTTTCGCGCGGATAATGTGAACGTCTTCCGTACCGTCGTTGTGGAACACGAAGACTGCCTCGGCAACCGTGCCGGCGACGATCGTGCCCAGATCCAGCTCGCGGCTCTCCACCCGAAACGACGGATTGCCATCCCCTTCAGCGGCCGCCAGCGGCGCGGAAAGAATGATTCCGAAGGTCGCAGCCGCCAACGTGGCTGCATGAAGAACACGCACCATAGTTGCCTCCAGGGGTTCTTGGGTAACCGCCCGTTTCAGTTCCGGCTACCGATCGCCACGTCGATTGTATCAGCCGGCGATCCGGTACTCCCCGAGGATCTGGCCTCGGGTACTCACGACCAGGCACTCAACTGGAACGTTTCGTTTTGAGCGACACGCCGCCTCTTCTGCCAGCCGCACCAAACCGCCGCAGCACGGAACCTCCATCACCATGACCTTGAGGCTACGGATCTTCGCTTCGTCGATCATCGTCATCAGCTTCTGCAGGTAGATCTCCTGGTTGCTATCGAGCTTGGGACACGCAATGGCCAGGGAAGAGCCGGCAAGATATCGCTGGTGGAAGTCGCCAACCGCGAAAGCGACACAGTCGGCGGCCAGGAGAACATCCTGGTCCTGGAAGAACGGCGCGGTCGGTTGCACGAGATGGAGTTGGACCGGCCAGTGGCGCAACCGGGAGGGTTGTCCGTCCGCGTCGATCATAGGACTTGCCACCGGCGTTTGGTGGAACTGAGGTCGTGACCCTGGGCAGCCTCCACCGACTGGAATCGGTGCCTGATCCAGGATATTGAATTGACGGCGAGAAATGTCGGGGGAGCCACCCTTTTGCCTCTGCGCGAGGTGCCGTTCGACCGCTTGTTCATCGAATGCACCAGCCTCCCGCTCAACGACCTTGAGTGCACCCTGGGGGCAGTGGCCGAGACAGGCACCGAGCCCGTCGCAATAGACGTCGCTGATCAGACGCGCCTTGCCGTCGATGAGCGCGATTGCTCCTTCGGCACAGGCGGTAATACAATCGCCGCACCCGTCGCAGAGTGCTTCGTCTATTTCGATGACCTCTCGGACTGCCATGATCTACTCCTCCTGCTTCTGATCACGCAACATCGTCAGCAGCATGCGGCTCGGCTCCGACGCCCGAAGCGCATGCGGAACGTTGGCCGGCATCCGTACGATTTCACCTGGACCGACCCTAACCGGTGCTCCCCCGATGACGATGTCTAACCGACCATCAACGACCTGGACAAGTGCGTCGAACGGGGCCGTGTGTTCCGATAGGCTCTGACCGCCATCGAATGCGAACAGTGTCACGCTGCCACCGTTGGTTTTCGCCAATACCCGGCTGACGATAGCGCCTTCGGCGATCTGCACGAGCTCGATCAACGCGCTGGAGTGGTCCGCCGCCAGAGCTTCGTTGGTGTCTGCGGAAGTTTTCTTCATTGCCGGATCCTTCAACGGTTCGTCATCGCTCCCGAGCATTCTGTGGTCTGCAACGGTCTTTTGTCCTTGATGAAGGTCAAGCACCCCGGGGACGTGGATACACCGCGCCCGACGCCATCACTGCGACACTCTCTCCTTGGTGCCGCTCACGCCATTCTTCTATAACGGAATCAGGGTCCTGGATCGGTTCGAAACCCAGCCGCAGCGCCACGTCGGAATCGATGTTGGAGCAAAGCCTGACGCGGTAGCGAGAAGATTTTTCGACGATTCGAAGCGTCGTGTGTCCATACTGCACCCACTCGCGTGACAGTTTCTCGAGAATCCTCGCCGGCGTAGGGTTCTCCACGAATGGCGCCATGGCCGGTGATCCCAGGCCTCCGGCAAGCGAAGCAACCCACAGCATTTCGCCTCCGGGCTCGAGGAATCGGCACGCCGCGTCGAGCGACTTGTGAGCCTGGATCAGAGTGTCGTCTGTTGGGGCGCCACCCGACGACGCAACCATGAGATTGTAGCGCCGCCCGAGCGGGACCTGAAACCACGTCCGTACGCGGTCGACGGCGGCTTCAAATGCCTGTTGCCACGGTCCGGCACCTGCCCATGCAATTCCCCCGTCTCGTCCTTCAACAAGGCAGAGGGCGAATTCCGGGGACCGGAGGCTCACACCGCGGCGGATCTCCTCGGCAACCGGATTTCCTACGAGGACTCCAGGCTCACACCCGGGGTGCCTGGCTGCACCGTCTGTTCCGGGATCGAGGACCAGCGCGTGATTGGCCTGGATCTCAGTGTGCCCGGATACACCTGGGAAGACCATCTTGGGTCCACCGCCGAAACCCGCGAAGTAGTGGTGGCGCACGGCGCCCACTGTGACCAGAAAGTCGGTCTCGACCGCGCTCGGATGAAGGCGCAACGGAAGTCCCGGGCGAATCTCACCTACGGTAACCAAATTGGTTGCCCGGCTTTCATGTTGGGCGATCCGGATCGAAGGCGAGAGCGGTCCGAGGAGCTCGGTGAGTGATTCCGGCCCCACTGGCGGATGGGTTCCATTCGCCACAAGTACCGTGATCGATCGATCCTCGATTCCGGCGCGGGTCAGGTGTTCGATCAATATCGGAAGGACCGACGGGAGATCGGTCTTGCGCGTTGCGTCCGGGACAATCACGGTGGCGGTCTTTCTTCCTCGTCCGATTTCCGCAAGGGGAGGGCCGAAGACCGGATTCTCGAGGGCTGCTTCTGCCAACTTCGACGGATCGCGACCTGGCGGTGCCGAAGGCGCAAGAGCACGAACTCGGAATCCCCGCAGGTCGAGCGGAACGTGCTCGTCGCCGAACGGCAATTTGACAATCACCCGGACACGATACCATTCTGTCCGAGATGCATACCGGCTCGCCAACCCAGGAAATCGATCAACAGGAGAGAGGGTTTCTCCTCTCGCTGGCGAGAGAGTCGATTCGGTGTCGCCTCGCGGGTGAGCCCACGCCCTCTCCCGAATCGGTCGGCGGCGTGCTCAGCGAGATCAGGGGGGCATTCGTCACCCTCAAGATTGACGGGCGGCTGAGGGGATGTATCGGCCATGTGGTTGGCGTCGAACCGTTATGGCAAGCTGTACGGAGCAACGCCGTCGCGGCCGCGTTTGATGATCCCAGGTTCGAACCGCTTCGAGACGACGAGCTGGACAACGTACATATCGAAATCTCGGCGCTCAGTCCTCTGCGTAGGGTCGATACCGACGATGTCATCCTGGGCAGAGACGGCATACTCATCGAGCGCGGTCCCCGCCGCGGACTCTTGCTTCCTCAAGTCGCAGTCGAGTATGGGTGGGACCGCGAGACCTTTCTCGATCACACCTGCCGCAAGGCCGGCCTCGATCCCGGCTGTTGGCGTCATGCGGATACCATTGTCTGGGCATTTTCGGCGGAGGTTTTTGGCGAGTTGTGACTCCGAACTGCGACGCGGCGTCGCCCAAGTCCGACGGTATTCGCTGGATTGGATGCGCCTGGCGTTATGATGGCGGCCGATGGCGTTAGGTGGATTGATGCTGGTCGAACCGTCGTTGCCCGGGAATCTCGGTGCGGCGATGCGGGTGGCGGCCAACTTTGGCGTCAGGCGTATAGAGCTCGTCCGCCCGTCCGTTTTGCCCGACGACCCTGACGTCCTCAACTGGGCTTGCGGGGCCGAGCGCTTCGTAGATTGTCGGATATTCGAGCACTTCAACCAAGCGGCCAAGCGATATCACACTCTCGCCGCCTCGGCTTCGGGCCGCGGGCGGAGAAATTTGCCGGTTGTCTCACCCGACGAAGCAGGTCCCCTGTTGTTCCAACGGGGCATCGAGGGTGTCGCCTTGGTCTTCGGTAACGAGACCAGAGGCCTCAGCCGCGATGATCTCGATAGATGCGATCTCGTCGTCCGCATTCCCACTGAAGCGGCATTTCCGGTGCTCAACCTCGCACAGGCGGTGGCCATACTCGTTTCGAGCTTTCGAGCGGAGGTTGATGACGGCGATCCCACGCTCCCCCAGCCTGCCTCTCAGGACGCGGTAGAAGGGCTGATGGGTCACCTCGAACAGAGCCTTCTGACAATCGGATTTCTGGATCCGCTGAGTCCGAAGAGGATTTTGCGGCAAATCCGGCGCCTTTTCGGAAGGGCTGGGATCACTCACAGCGAGGTCAGGATTCTGCGCGGGATCTGCCGCCAGATGGAGTGGGCCGCCGGAGCCAAGCCGGGACGGTTCAGCACCGGTGAAGGCGACGAAGAAGGGTGACAGGGGCAAGGTAGCAGAGGAGATGCCGGTCGGGAAGCGGTCTCCTCCCCTCTCCCCTATCGCACACCGATTTCGCGCGGCAGGCGATCGGCGAGACGTAAAAGGCTGGCATCGGTCGGGTGGCGATCGAGCGCGCGTGACAAGGTCATCGCCGCCTCCGGATAGTTGCCGGTCCGAAGCTGGAGCTCGACCAGGCGCGCAGCGAGCAGGGGTGATTCCGGTTCGATCTCGACCGCCCGAGCCAACGCGAGCAGCGCATCGGATGGTTTGCCAGCCTGTTCGGCCACGGCGGCAATCCTCACCAGAAGCGAGGTGTTCGCGGGCTGGAGGCCCCAGGCCTTCCTCAGGTACTCGAGGGCACCGTCGAGATCCCCCCTGCCCTGAGCAAGAGCCGAGAGCGTCACATATGGCGTCGGTGACCGTGGTTCGAGCTCGAGGGCCGTCTGCGCTGCTTCCAGCGCCCCCGCGGCGTCGCCGTTCAGATCGCGGGCTATTGCCACGATCGACCACGCCCGTGCGCGGGCTGCAGCGGGCAGCGCACGCCGAGTTGCTATCGGCAGGGCCAGATCGGACGCCCCGTCATAGTCACTGGTATCAAGTGCCCAACTCGCGAGCTCAAGTTCTATATCGGGATGCCCGCGCAATTCAGAGATAATTGCAAGCGCGCTCTGCTTGTCACCGGATATCCGAAGCTCCCGCGCGAGCGCCAAGGAATTCCTGATCCTCTGCCGGGGATAGATCGTCGATCTCAATCGCAGGCTCCGGAGGCGAATTCGTTGCAGGTCAGCACCCGTGAGCGACGCTGCAAACCCCTCGAGACCCGGATCGATGGCTTCGCCAAACGCAACCTCCTCAAGGGCCTCTTCGCGCCCTCCAATTGCGAATAGGTAGAGAGCTTTGAAGCGGTGCAGCCGAGCTGATGTCGGATTGCGAACCAGTGCGGCGTTCAGTGCTTCGGCGGATTCGTCGAACCGTCCCTCGGCCAGACGCTCCCGCGCAAGGTTGAGAAAACCCGCTGCATCGGCGGGCAGCCAATGACGCTGCAACTTGCCAAACCGCCCTGCGGCACGCCGTATCGAATCCGAAGGCACGCCGCGAAGTGCCCCCATGTCGAGCAGGCGACTCCTGACCACGAGCGCCGGGAGACTCACCAGAGGTCCCTCTGCGAGCCTGTCCGCTGCCGCTTTCGGATTGACTTCTAGGAGGGAACTGATGGAATTTTGAACCCGCCCCCCGACGGTATCGAGAAGGCACACCAGGACTGCGAACATGCACAGCCACACCCAGACCATGGGACGCCAAAGAATCACGGCGAAATCGCCCTGCCGTCATCGTCGACGAAGCACAAAGCTGTCTCCAACACAACTCCGGTGTGCTGCGCGACCCGATCCTTCACCAGGCGCGTGAGATCAAGGACGTCCTCCGCGCGAGCCGCCTTCGACGTACAGATACGGTTGCCATGGGTGCGCGAGAGGCGGGCTCCGCGGACTCTCAGGTCGGAACAGCCGGCGGCCGCAACGTGAGCCTCTGCGCTCCCGTCCGGCGGATCCATGAAAAGGGGTTCAGCGGTACGCGGTTGCCTCTGTCCTGCGTGTCTTCCGCGCACGAAATGTTTGGCGCTCTCGCGCCGGAGAGAATCGCAAACCAGCTGCATTCGTGCCCGCACCAGCACCCTACGTTCCAGGCTGACGGCCGGTGCCTCGCCGTCGCGCCTTCGATCGGACAGGTACACGCGCTCATTCGGATGGCCCGGGCGTGCAAGATCGATCCAATCCACGATCCCGCCAAGAGGTCGTTGGCCGTGCACGAGGGCGTGGACCGCGCCGCCGACCGAGCTCCTGGACAACATGAGGTTGCCGGTTCCGTTCATGCCCGTTCGTGCCGCAGCGCGACACACCTGTGCCAGGTTGGCACCACCCCCCGCAACCGCACCATCGAGATCGAGCTCCCACAACCCGAGATTTCCACTGAGATTGAGAACCGGAATTCTCAACCCGCGGTCGGAAGGCACGAGACGGCTGCCAGCCCCCAACACCAGCCACCGTTCACCGTGTGTCGCAAGTACATCGAGGGCACGCTGAAGCCCGTCAGCACTGCGACAACGGATGAGCAGGTCGGCCAGTCCCCCGACTCCCAAAACCGTCCAGGCCCTCAAATCCACTCGTTCGTGGATTTCAGGCTCACCATTCTCCTGGATGCCTCGGAGGTCCTTTTTGAGAATGGAGAGGCCGTTTTGCACGAATACTTCCAGCCGCCTGAAATCTGGCATGACGATTGCTTATAGACTTGGGTGCCGGGCACACAACGATCCGGTACACGACATCATACCTCCTCCTTCCTCCTGCGGGCCTCACGGCCCGCACCTTTTTGCCCGCTCGATGCCTCACGGCGCGACATCACTATCGATCAGCCTTCCTCGAAATACCCAGATTCCTCAGATGATAGAGGAGCGCTTGGCGCGATATGCCGAGCTCACGAGCTGTTGCGCTGCGGTTACCGTTGTTCCGTTCCAGTGCAGCGGAAAGGAATTTTCGCCTGAAATCCCGCTGCGCATCTTCCCAGGTGCCAGACGATACGTTTTCCGTCTCGGCGATGGGTAGGTGATCAGGGCGGATTACACCGCCGGACGCCCGAACCAGGGCGACCTCAATCGCGTGCCTCAGCTCCCGTACATTTCCGGGCCACGAATATTTGCGAAGCATGGCTTCCGTCTCCCGGCTCCAGGTACCCGCCCGGACGCCATGTCGAGCGATCGCTTCCTTTTCGAAGAGGTCTCGCAAGAGGGAGATATCTTCACGACGCTCCCGAAGCGGTGGAATCGTGAGTTCGGGAGCGGCGATTCGGAAATACAGGTCCTGTCGAAACGCCCCCTCCCTCACTCGGCGGGCAAGATCCTGATGTGTTGCGGAAATAATCCGAACGTCGACCTTCTGAGGATGTGTCGCTCCAACCGCGCGCACCTCCTGGCCTTCGAGGAAGCGCAACAGCTTGACCTGCAGAGGAGGATCGAGGTCGCCGACCTCATCGAGGAACAGGGTGCCGCGATCGGCTGTCACAGCCAGGCCCTGGCGCGATCGGTCCGCGCCAGTAAATGCTCCTTTGACTGATCCGAAAAGCTCGGCCTCGAGCAAGTTTGAAGGGATTGCCGCGATGTTGACCGGCACAAACGTACCCGGTCGTCTGGAAAGGCGATGCAGGGCGCGAGCCGCGACCTCCTTGCCCACGCCGGTTTCTCCGACCAGGAGAATGGGGAGATGGCTCGGACCGAGCTCGAGGAGTTCCTTTCGCACCCGCCGGGCCGCGCGGGAGATGCCGAGAAAACCCGTTTCCTCGACCTCGAGTTCGTCTTTCGTCGCCGATGCAGGAGCGAAAATTTCGAGGATCCCGGTCAACAGGCGCCATTTCGCATCGTCCTGTGCCTCGCCGCCCAGTGGCACCACAACGATGCGTCCGCGGCGGATCGCCGTCCCCGGCGGCCCTCCGCCGACGCCCCACAAGATTTCGTTACTTCCGGCGTCCCGGAGCTCGAGGCCGGATAGGCCGAGAGCCGAGAGCAGATGTTCGATCTGGCGTGATTCGAGTTCGTCGGGTCCTGCGCGCTCGACGATTTCCGCGAGAGCTTCGACGATACCCCTGTCACCGCCTGTTCCAAGGGTGAGAACCTCGGCCCATCCCACCATCCCGCCTTCACGAAGCACTCGCATTGCCTGAGCGCGTGTCGTTTCGGGAATCGTTAAACGGGTACGCCCACAGTATTCTGCGAGCGCGAGGCCGAATGCCGACGGTTTGGTCATCCTAGAGGTGATTTGGAGCGCTCCGGCCCCGCCGACCCCGTTCCAGGCATCGGCGAGCAACTCCGCCGCAATTGCCACTCCCCAGCCGTCGGCCTGCCACGAACCCGTCTCACGGCCAGCGATCGTCTCTACCAGGCCAACCCAGGCTTCGCCTTCTTGTCCTCCGCCCTTCAGAAGCCCGTGCGCCCGGGCAAGCTCGCCGTTGAAGACAGCAGCCACGCCCCGAAGAAGGCGAAGCGCCTCCGCGAACCTCGGGTCCTCCTCGTCGACCCTGGCTGCGAATTCGTCGAGCAGCCGGCGAAACTCCGCGAGCTCCCCTTTCGCCAATGCAAGCCGCGACAATTCTCCGAGGATCCAGGGGTCGTCCGGCTGGCCCTTCCCGAGTGCCCGAAACCGATCTTCGGCACGCCGGAGCTCGAGCTGGTCGAGATCACCGACCGCGAGGTTGTAGAGCACCCGCTGGGTGACGTGCTCGAAGCCCGCCGCCTGAAGCAGCCGATAGGCTCTGAGCTGGTGGGCATCGCCATCACGACTCCGACCCTCATCGAGCGCGACAGAGCCCAGGTCGTGCTCGATCATGCCAAGTATTCCGGGACCCATACGATCGTCGACCAGCAACTCGAACAAACGCCGCGACGCCCGTGGTCGGTCGCGGTCCGAAAGCTGTCTCGCGTGGCGGTGGGCGAGGGTGGCGCGGAGGACCGGATGGTCTCCTGCCACACGTCTCCTCCATTCCGGTTGATCGAAGCTTGCGTCGTCCGCAGCCCAGGCGAACTCGATTTCGAGTCTCCGACGAAGGAGAGGAGGCAACCGGTCCCTGGCCTGCTCTATCAGGGAGCGCGCTTTCTCGAGTCTGTCCCCACCGTGCCTGCGGTCATCGTTGTAGACGAGGATTGCAGTTTCCGCCACCGCCCGTGGGGCGTACTCGAGAGCCGCGGATTCTGGCAGCTCGGGGCGGCGATCGGATGGATCGTCGATCGCATCGAGCCACTTGCGAAAAGTTTCGGCCTGTTTCCCGGAGATGGCGTCGATCGCTTGCCGAGCGCAGCCGACGTCGAGGACGGCGAGGCAGGCTTCCGCGAAAAGAACTCCGATCTCGCGTCCGAGAGCTCCAGGGGCAACGATCGCAAGGAGATCTCGCACTGAGATCGCATCGAGGAGGTCCAACCGCTCTCTTGCCCATTTTCTGAGGGGCTCGATGTCACCTCTCCCGAGCGCCAGATGAAGGAGTCGGCGCGGGTTTTCCTTCGGATAGAGATCCGCTACCGCCGTATGCAGAGGGTCCGGTTCGAGAAGGCGTATGTCCGCCAGGCGCCATCGTCCGCCACGGTCGACGATTGCCAACTCACCGATCTGTTCGTCGATCGATCTCTGTTTGAGACCGGAATGCAGAGTCACGAATCCGGGTGGCAGGCCATCCGGTGACAGCGCGAGAACCTGCGCCACCTTATTGGTGCGTGGCTTGCTCCCGAAATCGCTACCGGCATCACCGATCGACTCGTACACCGTCCGAGCCGCATCGGTGAGCGATCCGCGATCGACCCGGTCGAACGGGTCGAACCGATTCGTGCGTTGCTCGACGAATCGACGGGCTTCTTCCAGGGGTACTCCGGCAACTGCGAGATGACGAAACGGAATCTGTGGATCGAAACAGGGTGGACGTGGCGGGTGCCAGCCGCTCGGAAACCTGCCGACTACCACTGCACTGCACCGCTCGCCTTTCACCCAGCGAGACACTGACGCCAGTTCGTCGGCCGACGCCTCTCCGACCAGGATCAGGGTGCCACGGCCTCCGACCGGTGGCGGCGCGACGGACCTCCCGAAATCGTTACCCGCTGCCCAGAGCCGAGCATGACCCCTTCGTCTGCTGATTTCGGCCCACAATCCTCCAGCCAGGCGGCGCGCAAGTTCGGGCGAGGGTACCTGCCAGTAATCGATCGCGCCAGCCGCAGGAATCGGCAGGCCGTCCCACCGAAATGCCCACAGTGCCCGCGCAACGGATCGGTCCAACGGCCGCTTCAGATCGCGGAGTTGTCGGCTCAGAGCGGCCTCGAGGAAGAATCCGGGCTCCCCTTTGCTCGCATCGATAGATGCCACGGGCAGGTTGACGGCTTCGCTGATGGCCGAGATGAGAGCAGTCCGCGTGGCCACCGCCGCCGCCTCTCCCCCCCCGAGTCGCGAGAAGACCCTCGACATTGGCACCGGATACCGTGCCAGTTGCACGCTCACGCCTTCCGGAGTACGGACAAATCTCGCATCCCGAATGGCGGCCTTCCCGGGCCACAGATCGAACTCTGCCAGAAGTGACGCCGCCGCCGTGAGCTGGAGGGCCGCTCCCAGCCGGTGCTTGCGGCTCAGCACGCGGGCCGTGACCCGATCGCCCTCGATGTCGCTCTCGTACGGTCCCTCAACGATTCGCGGAATCGGCACCGCCGGATGTTCCACCAGCATCGCGGCGGGAGTCGGGATCCTCAAGGGATCGGCCTCACCTCGTCCTCGGTCGCCATGAGGTCATGCCAGGTCTTCCAGAAGCCCGGGAAGGACTTCGTGACGCAATCGGGTTCGTCGAGCCGAAGAGGCCCGCAGGCCAATGCCGCGACCGCCATCGCCATCGCGACCCTGTGGTCGCCGGCCGCAGTCACGAGCGCAGGTGCCGAAGCCTCTGTTCCGACTGTCGATGCGATTCGGAGATTCCCGTTCTCGCGGTCGAACTTCGCGCCGAGCCGCTCGAGATTGTCGACCATGACCGTCAGCCGATCGCTCTCTTTGTGCTTGAGATTGTCGAGGCCGGAAAACCACGACCCCGGCTGTGCGCAGGCTGCGGCTGCGACCAGTGCCGGAAAGAGGTCGGGGGTGTCTCGAAGATCGGCAACAATCGGGGCCGCGAGGGGACCTCGAACGACGAGTCGGTCGATATCCCAGGCTGCTTCGAGTCCTGCTGCGACGAAAATCTCGAGAATCGCACGATCCCCCTGTCGGCTTTCGGGATCGAGAGGACGCATCGCCACCTCTCCACCGGCGACGGCCACCCCTGCAAGGAAGAAGGCTGCTGCCGACCAGTCACCCTCCACGACATAGCGGGATCTCTCAAGCGGACCGGGCGCCACCGCCCACAGCCGACGATCCTCGCTGACGCGAACGTCGCCGCCAAATGCCCGCAGGACGTCCAGGGTGAGATCCAGGTAGGGGGCCGAAGGCAATGGCCCGGATACCGCGAGTTTCAGGCCCTTCGACATCAACGGAGCCGCCATAAGAAGCGAGGAAACGTACTGGGAGGACACCTCGGGGCGCACCTCGGCGGTGCCGCCTGCGAGGAGTGAGCCCTCGATCTCGACCGGCAGAGCACCGTCATTCGAAGATATTTCGGCGCCCAGATCGGCCAATGTGTCGAGAAGCGGAGCCATCGGTCGCTCGCGCAGCCTGGTGGAGCCGTCGACTGTGGAGTGCCCAGGGCTTGCCGCGAGCAACCCGACGATCAGGCGGGATCCGGTCCCGGATTCACCGAGATCCAGCTCCACCGGGTCGGCGGGCACGGAGCGCTCACCGATCTCGATCTCGGTACCCCAGTCGAGCCGCCAACCGGCTCTCGCCAGCGCGGATGCCAGAAACCGCGTGTCATCGCAATCGAGGGGCGAGACAATGGTTCCGCCGTTCGCAACGGCGGCTGCCACCAGAGCGCGGTTGGTGAGGCTTTTCGATGTCGGGAGGGCAACCTTTCCCCGAAGTGCGGACGGATGGGCCGGGAGCAATCGCTCTGCCATCAGCCGTCGCCGACGTTGGACCGCGTTCGTTCGAGGGTGGTATCCACCAGGAACCAACCCCCATCCGGTTGCACCTGCACGCTGGTTCGGGTCTCGAGCCATCCGGGAACGATCATTGCGAGCCGATCGCCGTCACGCATCGCCCACCCGTCGTGAAAATGACCCCAGAGCATCACATCAATCCCGTCCGCCCAGGCCTCTGCGGCGGTTCGCTCCAGATCCTTTATCGGTTTGACGTAGCGAAATCGTTTGTTGGTGGACGCAAGACGAGCTTCCATCCCCCGGACGATGGCCACAGCGACAGATTGCGGGAGAAAGTGGGCCCAACGCCGGGCGATCTCGGCCTTGGACACTCGCGACCAAAACCGGTACTGGAAATCACGGCTGTTCACCAGATCGCCGTGGTCGAGACGATACCGCCGTTCGCCTGCTATGAACTCGAATCGGCGACCGGACCAGTCAATCTCCGCCGCCAGATCCGGCTCGTCGAGGAAGAAGTCCCGGTTGCCCTCGATGACAACGATGCGGACGCCCTCGCGCCGCACGTCGCGCCACGCATCGATGACCTGTCGGACACCGGCTGTCCAGAATTTCGACATGCCGATGAGGTACTGGAAAGCATCACCGAGGTAGATGATCTCCCCCACACCCTTCGATGCGGACCTGCGCACCACCTCACACATCGCGGCGACGTCGTTTTCGCCCTGGCCAACGTGCGAATCGGCGATGATCAGGCGTTTCACGCCGTCATGGTAACGCACACCCAATCAAGCGACCGATTCTCGACACTCGATGCTCGATCCGCCGACCCCGCCTTGACCAACTTGAAAGACGATCTTTCGGTGTTCGGTATCGATGAACGACGATCGAGCGTCGAGCGACCCGGGAAGAGCGACACTCCGGTGTTGGCGAATCACGAAACGAGGATTGAGCCGATCGCCTCGCCGACGCTTTCTTAGCCGTTGTTCCGCGCAAACTCGGTCATGAAATCGGCCAGCACCTCCACGCCCTCGAGCGGCATCGCGTTGTAGATCGAAGCGCGGCAACCGCCCACCGAGCGGTGGCCCTTGAGCCCGACCATTCCCGCTGCCTTGCCCTCAGCCACGAACTTGGCCTCGAGATCTTCGGTCGGGAGGCGGAAGACGACGTTCATGTAGGAGCGGCTGTTTTCGGCCACCGGACAGCTGTAAAACTCCGGGTTGTCCTTCATCACGCCGTACAGGAGATCTCCCTTGGTCCGGTTGATTTTTTCGATCGCTGCCAGGCCCCCCTGTTGCTGCAGCCAGAAGAGGACGTTGCGCACCATGTAGATGGCGAAAGTAGGAGGCGTGTTATAGAGCGAGTTCTTCGCGGAGTAGGTGCCGTAAGACAGCATCGACGGCAGGTTCTCATTCGCCGTTTCAAGCCAGGATTTCCTGAGAATAACGATCGTCACCCCCGACGGACCGATGTTCTTCTGCGCGCCGGCATAGATCAGGTGGAAGCGGTTGGCGTCAAACGGACGCCACAGAATGTCCGATGACATGTCGGCGACCAGCGGCACCCCGTAGGTGACCGGGAAACTGTGGTACTGCGTGCCCTTGATCGTGTTGTTGCTGGTGATGTGAACGTATGCGGCGTTCGGATCAAGATCAAGCTCCTCCTGGCCGGGAATGCGTGTAAAACCCTCGTCCTCACTCGAGCCTGCAATCCGGCCGGTGGCAATGATGTTCGCTTCCTTGAGGGCTTTCTGCGACCAGGTTCCGGTGTTGACGTAGTCCGCAGATCCGCCATGGGGTACGAAGTTCATCGGCAACATCGCGAACTGCATCGACGCACCGCCCTGAATGAAGAGCACCTGATGGTCGTCGTCGAGGCCAAGGAGTTCGGTCATGAGGGCGATCGCCTCTTGGTGGACCGCGTCGTACTCCGGAGACCGATGAGAGGTCTCCATCACCGACATGCCGGTGCCTTCCCAATCGGGGATGTCGGCCTTGGCACGTTCGAGCGCGGGCGGCGGCAGGGTTGCCGGTCCAGCGTAAAAATTCCACGTATGGCTCATGTCTTCCTCCCGACCTCAGGCGGTCTGATGTGCGAAATCTTCGAGAATTCTGACGACCACGTCGCCGATTCGCAACATGTTTTCACCGCTTGACGCCCCAAGGTGAGGCGTCATGATCACGTTTTTCGCGTCGTACAAAGGACAGGAATCAGCGGGTGGATCCGAGTCATAAACGTCGGTCGCGTATGCACGAACCTTCCCTGATTCGAGTGCTGCGACGATGTCGTTTTCAATCACGCATTTACCGCGAGCTGTGTTGATGATCACCACGCCATCCCTGAGCTGCGCGATCGTCTCTGCGTTGATCATGCCCTCGGTAGTTTCCGTGAGCGGCACATGAAGCGAAATGTAGTCGGCCTCTTCGAAGAGCTCCTCGAGGCTGACCAGATCGACGAACTCATGGCTCTTGAGCAGCGGATCGTACGCGATGACACGCATTCCGAAGGCGATGGCGCGACGCGCGAGCTCCGTGCCGATGTTGCCGGCACCGATCAGGCCAAGGGTCTTGCCCATGAGCTCGGTGCGTTTGAGTTCCTTTTTGAGCCATTGCCGGTTCGTCATCCCGATGTGTCCTTCGACCAGCCGGGTCGGTACGGCGAGCATGAGTGCGAAAGCGAGCTCGGCCACTGAGACGGCGGACGCTTCCGCGGTATTGAATACCTGAATTCCTTTCGAACGTGCATACTCCACATCTATGTTGTCGAGACCCACACCGCCGCGAATGATCAGGCGCAGTTTTCTAGCCTGGTCGATATATTCGCGGGTGCATTTGGTCTTCGATCTCACCAGTACGACGTCCACATCCCCCAGCTGACTTGTGTCAGCGGTCACCTCGCCAAAGACCTCCAGGTTTGCCGGTAGAGACGGGTCGAATGCGTCAGAAATCAGGATTTTCATCGTCTCCTCCCCCGCCCCTATTCACTCAACGGCCTCACGATGAGGCCGGAACGCAGCTTCGGCTCGAACCAGGTCGATTTCGGCGGCATCACCAGGCCCGCATCGGCCACTGCGAAGAGCTGATCGATCGAGGTCGGGTGGAGTGCAAATGCCACCGCCCACTCACCCGAATCGACCTTCCTTTCGAGCTCGACCAGACCGCGAATCCCGCCGACAAAGTCGATGCGCTCGTCCGACCGCGGATCTCCGATATCAAGCACCGGCGCGAGCAGATTCTCTTGCAGTATCGCCACGTCGAGGCTGCGCACCGGGTCGTTTGCCGGGAAACTCCCCTCCTTGGCGATCAGCCGGTACCATTTACCGTCGAGGTACATCCCGAAACACCGTTTTCGTTCAGGCTTGCCATTTTCGACCGGCTGCGTATCGAAATTTTCGCCAACCGCCGCCATCAAGGCTTCCGCATCGAGACCGTTGAGGTCGCGCACCACCCGGTTGTAATCGAGGATCATCATCTGATCGTCCGGGAATATGACCGACAGGAAGTAGTTGTAGGGCTCCTCTCCAGAGTGGTTCGGATTGGCGTCGCGCCGCAGGGAGCGGATCCTGGTCCCGGCGGCCGAACGGTGATGGCCATCCGCGACGTAGAGCTCCGGCACTCGAGTAAACGCGTTGGCCAGGGCATCCCGATCGGCCGGGTCGCTAATCACCCAGAGAACGTGTTGGATGCCGTCGGGAGCCACGAAATCGTAGATCGGCTCGTCAGCAGTGAGCCGGTCCACCAGTCGGTCGATCTCCGGACGTGCTTTGTAGGTCAGAAACACGGGGCCGGTGTTGGCGTCGAGAGCATCAATGTGGCGAGTCCGATCGTCTTCCTTTACCGGGCGCGTGTGTTCGTGCTTTTTGATGAGATCCGCCTCGTACTCGTCGACGCTCGCGCCGGCCACCAGGCCCGTCTGAACGTGGTCCCCCATGCGCTGGCGGTACAGGTAGAACGCAGGAGCTTCCTCCTGGATGAGCACACCGTCACTCATCAGCCGTTTGAGGTTCTCGGCGCCCTTCGCATAGACCACAGGCGCGTAGATATCGGTGCCCTTCTCGAGGTCGATCTCTGGCTTGACTACGTGCAGGAAAGACACCGGGTTTTCCGCCGCCATGTGCCGTGCCTCTTCGCTCGAAAGCACGTCGTATGGGGGGCTCGCGACCTCGGCACAAACATCGGGGCGTGGGCGCCACGCCTTGAACGGTTTGAGCTTTGCCATGGACTTCTCCGAACACACCCGGTCGTTTCACCGGGTAGGGCTCCGGCGGCGACCGCCGAGCACGTGAAATCTATCACATGCTCGCTGCGCAGGCCACTATTTCCGTTTCGCTCGGGAGATTTCTCAGGGGGCTATCACGAACCTGATGCGGATCGGAGCGCCCCAGCCCTTCTTCGGCAGAACATTGAGGAAAAACGGCCTTCCCTCCCCCAGATTTCGGGGCCTCTCGAAGTACAAGAGGTCCGCCATCGCATGTCGTTGACGAAGCGTCACGGTGTCCATGACGGTGTTGCCCCGTGTCGACCGCATGTTCGGGAAGAAATTGGAGGGCTCGAGGCGGCGGTTCCAGCGCCAGCTCTCCCAGGGGATACCTGCAAAGGACACCGTACGGGAATCCATCACCGCCCGATCGTAGTTCTTGCGCATCTCCTTGATCGACGGCATGACGTAGATGATGTCGTCGAGATCGCTCAACCAAAAGCTCTCGCGGGTGAGCGTCACCGGTTTCGAGTAATGGTTCTCGACCGCCACGACCACCGGTAGATAGGGTTCTCCGGTGCGTTGAACCGTCAAACTGAGGTTCGCCCAGACCTTGCCGTTCTCATCCTCTGCGATGAACAGGATCTTCGATGGATCCTCGGGTGGTTGTGCGGACTCCTGGGCCAACGGCACGCCGACCGCGAGGAGGGTCACGATGGTCGCGGAGGCGACCAGGACGGTCTGCGCCTTGTGTTTTAACGTGGACATGATTCCCTCCTCGACGCCGCACAGTATACGCGTAGAATGTGCGCCGGCCGGGACTTGGAGGAAGATGGAATCAAAGGACCTCAAACGCGCCCTCTTCGCCACGCTCTTCTTCGGCGCGGCCTCGGGCATCTTCACCGCGACTCTCAACAACTACCTCGCGGAAGTTCATCAGCTCGGAGCAGAGGCACGTGGCTGGCTCGAATTCCCGCGGGAGCTCCCCGGATTCCTCATCCTGTTCGTCGCAGGGGGAATGCTGACCGTCTTCCGCGAGACGCAAATGGCCGCATCCGCGATGGTTTTGACGGCCCTCGGCGCAATCGGCCTCGGCTTTTTCGCTCCGACCCACGCCATGCTGATCGTGTTCATCGTGATCTGGTCGCTCGGGGACCACATCATCTTTGCCGTCGAGGGACCGATCGGCCTCAAGCTGGCCGCCGGCGGCAGGGAGGGCCGCCGGCTTGGACAGTTCGGAGGCGCCCGTAACCTCGGTACGATTCTCGGTGTCGGCGTCATCTTCGTGCTCGCCAAAACCGTCGGCGATCGATACTCGATTTTCTACGCCGTAGCGGCCGGCGCGGCCCTGATTGCAGGCCTCCTTTACGCTCAGCTTCGGGTCGGCCGGGGAGACATTCCGTCGCGACGCCTGGTATTCAAGCGAAAGTACAGCCTTTTCTACGTCATCTCGGCTCTTTTCGGCATTCGCAAACAGATTTTCCTCGCCTTTGGCGCCTGGGTTCTGGTCGAAATCCACGGAGTATCGGTGAGTACCATCGCGCTCCTTTACTTCATCGCCGCGACACTCGGCGTCATCCTGCGCCCACTCCTCGGCGAGGTCATCGATTGGCTCGGTGAGCGTACGGTCCTGGCGGCCGACGAGATCCTGCTGATCGCCATCTGCATGACCTATGCCTTCGCCGGCGACATCTTGACCGGTGGTGCGGTGCTCTTCGCTCTCTATTCGGCCTATATTCTCGATATCGTGCTCTTCGCATTGCGGGTGGCGCGGACCACCTACCTCAAGAAGATTGCCGAGGATCCTGCCGACATCACGCCGACCATTTCAATGGGCATTACCATCGACCACGCAGTCGCGATGACGCTCCCGGTCCTCTCTGGATACATTTGGGAAGCCTACGGGTACCAATGGGTTTTCATCCTCGCCGGCGCTATGGCATTTGTCGGTTTCTTCGTCTGCCTGAGGATCCGGACGCCAGAGAGACCGTAGCTCTGACGGATCCCAAAATCACCTCACCAGCTACAGCAGGGACCTCGTGATTGACGAGGGCTGAGGATTCACCAGAGCCAGGCGTAACCGATCTTGAGGAAAACCGAGCGGCCGGTCGTGATCATGTCGAAGTCCTGATTCTCTTCCCGGCCGTGGCTGTACCCGGCGAAGAACACGGTTCTCGGGTTGACCTTGTATGAGAAGAGGAGCTGAGCGAATAGGCTGCGCTCCTTCGCATCGACTTCTTCCTCGTAGAGGTCCCGGTTTCTCCAGATGTCCTCGTATTGGATGATCGCGCGCACGAAAGCCCGAGTGTTGAACTGCCAGACAGCAGTCGTCTGCGGTACATTGGCTTCGAACAGCCGTCCACCCGAAACATCGAGCGTCGAATAGAGATGGGAAAACTCCCACTTGAGGTGGCGTCCGAAATTCAAATCGAGGTTGACGCCCAACCGAACGCGATCTCCGGGCTGCACGTTCGTGTAATCGACTCCGTCGCCGAAAACGCCATTTACCCGAATCGAGAACGAGGCGTTAGGGCTGACCCGGCCCTGAAATCGTGTGGTGAACTGGTTTTCGAATCGAGATCCCTCGTAGACCTCCGTGCGGTCAACGAACTCGAGGTGGAAGAACGACTGGAATGGGCCCTGCACCTGGAACCAAGTCTGGGTCTCCTTATCGAGCAGGCCACCGTTCTCATCCGATGCCCATTCGAGGTTTCCGCCGACCTCGATGCGGTTGTACCAGTTTCGTGCGTCCCCCCACCAGGTGTATCCTCCAACCAACTCACCTTTGCGATATCCGACCCGGGTGACGAATCCGAGGTCGGCGCGGAAGTCCTCATCGCGGTCCGTGTACTCCGCCACTGCAAACCAGTCTCTTGCGGTGTGGGCGTATTCGATGGTCAGGGCGTGTCCTGAAATTTCCTTTGCATCCAAATCAAAGGTTTCCATCATTTCAGGGGAATAGGTGGTGTTCGACCAGGCCGCGTTGACCAAGAACGAGTCCTGGTTGGAGGGTCGCAAGAGCGCGTCAATGCTGCTGAGCCGGCTGGAAAATCCTTCCTCACCCCGTCGCTGGGACAACAGTGCTCCGATTGAGGAATCGGCTCCGAGATCATAGCGATACCGGCCGACGAGGGACACGTTGGCCGAGTCGAATGTCTCGGAATCGGACCCGTTGACGCCCGGCACGATGAGATTCGTGACTTCGTCATACGCGGCGATGATCCCCGCGGTGTTCCGTCCCACCTTCCCGGTGAACTTGAATGCCATCAGCGGGTCGGCGATCATGCGGGTGTAGACAAGGTTTCCACCAGTCCGAAAGTAGTCCGCACTCTCCAGAAAGAATGGCCGCTTCTCCGTGAAGAAGAGCTCGAACGTCTCGTTAAGGGCGAGTTGAATCGCATCCGCCTCGATCTGTGAAAAGTCCGGGTTGAAAGCGCTCGTGAGGGTGAAGTTCGGAGTGACCCCCCAGGTTGCGGTCACCCCGAGATCGAGGTCATTGTCCTTCTCGAGGGTAAGGTCCGGAGGGAAGTCCGCGCGCTCCTCAAGCGCAAAACCGGTCACGGTCGGGACCACCTCGATGTTCCGGCCCCGCGAAATGCCCTCGAACCCGACAATTTTTTCTTCTTGAGCCAGGTAGCTGTTGGCCCCCCGATCGCGTGGAAAGAGACCGATGTGATAGTCGTGGTCGCGGGGAAAGGAACGCGTACAGTCGAGGCCCCATATCTGCGGCCCTTCGATGGCCTGGAAACGGATCTGAGTGAAAGGGATGGCGATCTCCACCTCGTAACCACGATCTGTGATGCGCCCCGCCGAAGACCAGATGGCGTCCCACGCGCGATCGTAGCTTCCGCCGGAACCACTCTGGCCCATGCTCGACACCCCGTCGGCCTGGACCCCCAGTGGATTGACCATGAACTCGTAGGCGCGGCGTTGATCGTTGAAGGTGTCGATCGTGATCCCGACAATGTCATCGCCCCGCATGTCGTCGTGGTCGCGGTAGCGCGCTCTGATCTTCTCGGGCTCCTGATCGAAGGCACGAAAGGCAACCAGCAGATGAATATCGTCGTAGGTGATGTGGACCACCGTTCGAACCGGCGGCTTGATGTTCTCTCCCGGTCGAACCTCGAAATCCAGCTCGAGAGTGAGTGCGTCATCCCAGGCCCGTTCTTCGATGATCCCGTCAACCACGACCGCCGACGTGGCTCGGGGAACCCGGAACGGCTCTTTCGAGGCGCCCTCGTCTCGTGCGAACGCCTGGGAAGCGGCAGCCAAGGCAAAGCTCAACCAAGCCATCACCAGAATGGGCATGGCATGAGACACAACCCTTACCTGGATTCCGCTCCCCTGGCGCATTTCTTAATGCGTCCGCCGCCTATTTCAGGCTCGGCAACAGCAGCGAGTTGAACACCAATTTGAAAGTGGCCGGCGTTGATCCCCGGAACTGCGGCCGGAAGCCGATGAGGACGAGCTGGCCCTTGCCTGCGCGCAGCCAGACCATGTTCGGACGGTGCTGGAGCTGCTTCTCACCCGCAATGTAACCGCTCAACAGAAGGTCGCGTTCCGGGTAGGTCGCGATCACCCGTCGGTCGGTGTCGAGGATCGGGATCGAGGTCGCGAAGACAGGTGTGCCGCGGGAGAAAACCCCGCCCTCAGCCGGCATCCCCCAGGTCAAGGGATGGTCCTGAATGAAATCGGCTGCCAGGAAGGCTCCAGGAACCGAAACGCCCTCCAGGCGCTCGCTCACGTCACGCACGGGCAGCTCGAGTGTCTCGGCCTCGTCGCCCCCGTTCGGCATCGGCAGGCCGTTTGTGAAGAGACTGGTCGAGCGGCCCCACGACACCACGACGCCGCCGTCCGTGATGAAGTCGGTCAGCTTGGCTCTGCCCTCCTTCGTGATCGGCTGGCGGAACTTCGGGGGATAGTCGTTTGTGACGTATCGGTCACCCCTCTTGTACTTGCCCTTGGTCAGGATGTCCTCGCTCGCGTCGGGAAAGACGATGACGTCAAACTCACCTTTCAGATTCGTGCCCTCGAAGTCCTCCGGATGGAGCACCTTGTACGGTATGCCGTAGGTGTCGAAGAGGTACCGCGTCCAGCCGGCATCCATGTCGTGAAAATGGGTCTCGACGAGTCCGATACTCGGCATCCGCACGGGTAACCGGGCGTCCGTGATCTCCGACTCGAAGACCGTCGGTTCGATCGTCGACTGTTCGACGATCAGCCGGAGGGCGTCCCGCGACCCTGAACCAGCCAGAACAGCGAAGCTCCCGGACGGCAGGGCACCGAAGGGATGGGCAAACCGCTCCACAGTGAAGCCGGCAGAGAGAGCCGCGAAGACCGCCTTGTAGGACTGGTTGCAGGTTGACGGGTAAGCGACCGCCCAGACGTTCTCCGGGAGCACCGTGGAGGCAGAGAGTTCGTCACTCGTCACCGCTGCGAGCAGTGCTTCGAGCTCTTCGGAACGCGTATCAACCTCGATCGAGCGCACGCCCATGTGTAACGGGAGCGACCAGCTGGTGATGTCATAGGGCCTGATGAGCTCGCCACCGGGCGTATAGTGCCGCTCGGGGTAGCGCTGGCTCTCCATGACCTCTTTGACAAAAGTGCGATATGGCTGGCTCAACCTTACCACTACGTCGCCGGCCACGAAATGGTGATCATCGACAATCACCTCGCCCGTCAGGCGTTCGACATCGACACCGTGCCGCTCGAGCAACTGCACGAGGGCGACCCGCTCGCCCGGATCGCGCTGCGATCGAGGGATCACGAAGTAATAAGGAGCCTCGGAGCGGCCCTTCTCGAACTCCCTCCGGCAGTGGTCGTTGCGAAACTCCAGAATCTCCTTGCGGTGACGCGATGCGGTACCGAGAATCGAGTCCATCGACGAATGCTCGAGCGCGATGATGTCATCGAGGCCCCACCGCCCGCCTGGCCACGGAATCGGCATGTTGACACCCTTCTTGTACTCGGACAGTCCCTTGCCGCGGGCCGTAAGCTCGGTCGGCTCGACGAAAATCGGCGTCGCCGTGCGGCAGCTCGCCGCTTCGGTGAGAAAGCTGATCACTCCCTTGTAGATCGAGGTCTCTGTCGACCCGGGCCAATAGTCGTCGAACAGCCAGTGACTGGCCACCCCTTGCAGGCCGTCGGCAGCCAAGTCGCGCGAGAGATTCGACCCGAACACGGCCGACCACGTCCACATACCCTCGTCGACGTTCTCGGCAATCGGGTCGTGATTAGGTGGCACAAAGTACCGCGGACCGGTGGAGCCCATCTGGTGTTTCTCCACCAGCACCTGTGGGTACCATCTGGTGCTGTAGAGATCGGAGATGACCCTGGTGTCCTCCTGGGTCAAAGTGACAAAATCGCGGTTGTTGTCGTGACCGACATACTTGTGGTAGACCCGCGGCAAGCTCGAGCCCTCGTACGGCGTCCCGACGTACTCGCGGTAGTTTTCCACCACCATGTCCATGCCGTCCGGGTTGTGGCAAAGCACCATCATCAGGACCACGTCGTCGAGCTGGGCCAGGGTTTCAGCGTCATCCGTCGTCGCCAAACGATGAGCATAAGCCGGGAGACTTTGGCTGGGGCCGACCTCTCCTGAGTGCATCGAAAGTGTCTCCATGACGAACACACGGCCTTCACGGATGAGGTTGGCACGGGTCTCCTCCGGGATATCCGGATCGAGTGCGAGGCGGCGGTTGACCTCCTGCAGTTCATCGAGACGGGCCAGGTTTTCGGGAGACGATATGAAGGCAACGTACATCCGCCGACCAAGCGGCGTCGTGCCAACCTCACGCATCTCCACCCGGTCCGAGGCCGCTGCGATTTCGAGCATGTAGTCCGACAGTTCACCGTAGTCTATGAGCTGACGATCACTTCCCGGCACGAACCCGAAAACGCTCTCGGGGCTCGGAATGTCAGTGTCTTGGGTGAAGGCGAGCGTCGAAAGGCTCGCACAGAGTATGGCCAGAAAAGCGAAACCGCGCATGATTTTCATGATCCCCCTCCTCCCTGCGACATCTATTGTATGCACCGTGTCAAACAGCGGCCTGGCCCAGGCCGTCGGGCGTTTCGCGGCGAGTTCTCGAAACGGAATGATCAATGTCTGTGCGGCCTCGAGCCCATCGGGAACGTCGACCGGTGCAGCCACTACCCGAGGCCATGACGAAGTGAAGGGATTCACAATTAGGGCTGGACGTGACGAAATTTCCGCGTATCCTAATTTTCAGCTGCGGGGAGGTGTCGCCCAGAGGTGATGCATTTCGGTCGTTTTTTGGCTCCGAAAGTCGATAAGGAAGTCCATTCTTGGATATAGCAAGTCTTTTGTCTGCCTGCACGATCGCCATGGTTGCCGTGTTCGTTCTTCTCGGCTTCCTGGCCGTTCTGATTGAACTGATCACCAGGTTGTTCCCGGATCGACAGCTGCCGGTTGACCCCGCCGTCGCTGCGGCCATCTCGAGCGCAGTGGCCACAATTTTTCCGGGAGCGCACGTCACCCGAATCGAGGAGGATTGATGATCTTCACCGAAGACCCGAAAAAGATCCGCGTCATGTTTACCCCGTTCCGCGACGGGCTGCAGAGCTCGTTCGGAGGCAAGGTCCGGCTTGCCGACATCTTGCCGGCGATGGAGTTCGCAGCCAAGGAAGCCGGCATCCGCCACTTCGAATTCGGCGGTGGCGCACGCTACCAGGCGCCGTTCTTCTACGTCGGCGAGGATCCGTTTGAGTGCATGGACAAAATGCGCGAAGCCGTTGGACCGGATGTCGATCTGCAGATCCTGACCCGATCGGTTTCCGGAGTCACGCTGACCACTCAGCGGTTGGATGCCCTCGAACTTCAGGCCAAGCTCATGGTTCGGCACGGCACGACCTGGGATCGCAACTTCGATTTCATGAACGATGTTGACAACCTGGCGAAGACAGGCAAACCGATCGTCGATGCCGGTATGCACCACCAAGTCTGTGTAGCGCTGATGGGTCTACCGTTCAAGGACGACACCGTTCACACCGCGGACTTTTACGTCAGCATCATCCAGCGCCTGCTGGACATGGGCGTGCATTTCGATTCGGTGTGTATGAAAGACGCCTCGGGCACCACCGACCCGAGGACCTGTTACGAGACCGCCAGGGGCCTGAGGAAGATCTTGCCGCCCGAAGTCTTACTGTGGCAGCACACCCACGACACCGCATCCATGGCCGTGTCCTGCTATATGGCGGGCATCGAGGGCGGTGTCGACGGAATCGATCTTTCCGTTCGGCCGATGGCATCCGGGACCGTACAGCCCGATGTCCGCTCGATGTGGCACGCCCTCAAGGGAACCGGCTACTCGCTCGACATCGACCACACCAAGATGGACGAGATCGAAAACATGCTCAACGAGAGCATGGCCGAGTACGAATTCAACCCTGTGACCACAACCGCCGATGCGCGCGTGGTCGGCTTTCCGATGCCCGGTGGCGCGATCGGACCGAACGTCCACATGATGAAGGAGGCCGGCATCCTCGATCGTTACTCCGACGTACTCGCCGAGTTCCCGGTCGTGGTGAAGGCAGGTGGCGCGTGGACCAGCGTTACCCCTGGCAGCCAGCAGTATTGGCTCCAGGCGTTCAACAACGTCCTTCTGGGGCGGTGGAAAAAGATAAACGACGGCTACGGGAAATCCGTGCTGGGCTACTTCGGTCGTCCTCCGCTGCCCCCCGATCCCGAGGTCGTCAAGATCGCGTCGGAGCAGCTCGAAAAACCTCCATTCACTGGCGATCCGCTCGAAGCCGCTCCTGACAGCCTCGAACCGGCAAAGGCCGCTCTCGAAGAACGGGGCCTTCCGGTTACCGAGGAGAACGTATTCCTGGTGGCTTCGGCGATCATTCCCGGCAAGAACATGGACCTCAACGAAGGAATCAAGCTGCTCACCGGCAAGGGCAAGATCGTGCTGCCATTGAAAAAGAAGGACGAGGCCGCGGCGCCCGCGTCAACAGCCACTCCGACGACAGCCGGGCAGCCGTTCACCAGTCCCGTGACGACGACCTGCACAGTCGTCGAGAACGGAAACCGCCGCAGCTTCACGGTTACCATCGAGCCGCCCGCATTTGGAGCGGCTGAAGCAATCCAAACCGCCGCTGCGCCGCAGCCGAGCAACGGCACACCGGTGCACTCCCCCTTCCAGGGCAAGACCGAGCTCGTCGAAATCAATGTCAAGGTCGGTGATGCGGTGACTCAGGGGCAGGTGGTCGCTGCCGTGGAGGCGATGAAAGCCAAACACGATGTCAAGGCGCCGTGCGCCGGGAAGGTCCTCACGATCGACGCCGACCTCGGTTCCGACATCGAGGCTGGCAGCTCCATCATGACCATAGGGGGTTAGGATGCAGGCTCTAGCCGCTCTGCTCACTCAGTCCGGATTCGTTGGTCTGAGCTGGCAGAACCTGGTGATGTTTGCCATCGGTGGCATCCTGATCTATCTCGCCGTCCGCAAGGGGTACGAGCCTCTTCTGTTGATACCCATCGGTTTCGGGGCGATTCTCGCCAACCTCCCCAATGCGATGATGGGTGCGTCCGCGGACTGGATCGCAGCCGCCGAAGGTGGCAGGCATCCACTCCTGCAGCTGATTTATGACGCGGGCATCAAGACCGAGCTCTTGCCTCCAATAATCTTCCTCGGGGTCGGCGCACTCACCGATTTTCGTCCACTCCTGGGGAGGCCGATCACCTTTCTCCTCGGCGCCGCCGCCCAGTTCGGCATCGCGATCGCGGCCCTCGGGGCGTTCTTCGTGTTCGGCTTCGATCCCCGGGAAGCAGCAGCTATAGGCATCATCGGAGGGGCAGACGGCCCGACCTCGATCTTTCTCGCGTCCCTCATGGCTCCGCACCTTCTCGGCGCCATCGCCGTCGCCGCCTACAGTTACATGTCGCTCGTGCCGATCATCCAACCGCCGATCATGAGATTGCTCACGACGAAGCATGAGCGGGCGATCGACATGCCACAGGCCAAGTCGGTCTCCAAGACCGCGGTCATTCTCTTCCCGGTCATTACAGCGGTCGCAGCCGCGCTCGCAGTCCCGCCGTGCGCCCCTCTCATCGGTATGCTGATGTTCGGAAATCTTTTGCGCGAGTCCGGAGTCACGGATCGCCTCGCAAAGACAGCAGGCGGCGCCCTCGTGAATATTGTTACGATTTTCCTTGGCGTCGTGGTTGGCGCCACGATGGAGGGCACCGCCTTCATCCGGCCGCAGACAATCTTCATTCTTGTACTGGGAGCGGTGGCGTTTTCGTTCAGTACTTTTGGTGGTGTCGTTTTTGCCAAGTTGCTGAACCTTCTCCTGCCACGCGATCGCAAAATCAACCCGTGCATCGGTGCGGCGGGAGTATCCGCGGTTCCCATGGCGGCCCGTGTCGTGCAGGACTTCGTGGCGAACGAGACAGACTCGAAGGTCAATCCGCTGATGGCGGCGATGGGGCCGAACGTCGCCGGCGTCATCGGTTCGGCCGTTGCGGCCGGCGTGTTCCTCGCCCTCCTGGGGTGACAGACGCTCTCGAGAGGATTGCGCTACTCGGGAGTCCCCAGATAGCTCAGGAGAAGCGCCTTCTTTTCCTCCATCAGCTCGCGCCTGCGCGCCTCCAGGACCAACCGTAGGAGGGGTTCGGTGTTCGACGGCCGGACGTTGAACCACCAGTCGTCATACTGGACTGTTATGCCATCGAGGTAGTCGATCGATCCGTCCGAGAACTCTTCGGCCAGGTGGCGAATCATTCCCTCTTTGTCATCGACGTGGAAGTTGATCTCGCCCGTCGAACAGTAGCGGCTGAGAGGCGCCACCAGTTCCGAGAGCGTCTTTCCGGTCTCCCGCATGTGATTGAGGACCTCGATCACGGTCATGATCGACGAGTCAGCGGTGAAATTGCGTCGGTAATAGAAATGGCCGGCAAGCTCACCGCCGAACGGCGAACCGTGTTCGCGCATCGTTGCCTTCATGAAAGAGTGCCCGACGCGCTCCCTCACCGGCCGCCCACCGGCCTCCTCGATGGCCTCTTTCGTGGCCCAGGATGAACGAAGGTCGTAGACAATGGCCGCACCCGGTTCGTCTTTGAGGAAACCTGGCGCGAGCAGGCCCGTAATCTTGTCCGCGGAGATAGAGTGGCCCTTCTCGTCGATGAGAATCGCGCGATCGGCGTCTCCGTCGAAGGCGACCCCCAGGTCGCAGCTGTGCTCGGACACCGCCTGCGCCACGTCGACGAGATTCTCCTCCTTGAGCGGGTTCGCCTCGTGATTGGGAAAGGTCCCGTCGAGTTCGAAGTACAGCGTCACCAGATCGGCATTGAGCTGCTCCAGAATCGGCAGGTAGATCGTTCCCATGCCATTTGCGGCATCAGCGGCGATTTTCAGCCGTGGCTCGTTCACCGTCATCTCAGCGAGGACATGCTCGGTGTATTCCTTGAAGACCGATCGCTCCTCTTCGTCCGCCTTCGGAGCCAGATGGGTGGGAACATCCGAGTTCGTTACCAGTTCCTCGAGCCGCTCAATTCCGGTGTCATAAGAGACCGGAATCGCCTCGCGGCGCGACATCTTGAATCCGTTATAGACGGCTGGATTGTGGCTCGCCGTCACCTGGATGCCACCCGAGGCACCGAGGAAACCGATGCCGAAGTAGTTCTGGGGCGTGTCAGCCACGCCGATGTCGATCACAGAAACCCCGCGCGCACGCAACCCGTCCTTGAGGGCCCTCGACATCGGAACCGAGTGCGACCGCATGTCGCGCGAGACCACCACGACCGGCCCGAGAGCGAGGTCTTCCTCGTCGAGCAGATCACGGTAGTGGTATCCGACCAGGAAGGCGGTTGTTTCGTCGAGCTCATCGGGGTAGGTTCCGCGAATGTCGTAGGCCTTGAAGATCCCAGCCATGGCTGTCCCTTTCTCGTAAGGTGAAAATACTGTGCGCAGTGAAGGTTATCACTGCACCCAGTAAACAATAATCAGACATCAGTTTCGAATCCCGCTACCGATCGCTGTCTGCGAATGACCGATCACTGTTCTCTTTTCTCGCTCTCGTCTCCGTTGTCGTTGAACACTTGATTGCGGAGGAAGGCTTCCGGGTCCCAAGGTGCTTCACCACCACCGAGCCACTCGTGGAACCAGTCGAGATGGACCAGATAGTAGAACGCCATTTCGTACCAGCTCGGCCAGTGCCCGGCATGGGGAAAAACCACCAACCGGGACGGCACATCCTGCACCTGGAGATCGGTGAAGAAGTGGAGGCTTTGCGTAAATGGCACCCGATAATCCTGTTCGCCGGTGATGACGAGGGTCGGCGTCGTGAAATTTTCGGCATAGGCCGACGGAGACCACCGTTCGTAGTACTCCGAATTCCACGGCGTGCCGCACAGGTCCTTTTCGACGAACCACAGCTCCTCGGTCGCACCCCACATAGAGCGCAGATCGTAGACCCCCATCATCGAGGCGATGGCTTTGAAACGGTCCGTGTGGCCTGCAAACCACATCATCATGTAGCCGCCGTAGGACCATCCCATCGTGCCCATCCGCTCGGAATCCACGTACGGCAGTTCTTCGAGAGCGTCGGTCACGCGCATCAGGTCACGATAGACACGACCACCCCAATCGCAAGCGATCGCGTCCACGAAGTCCTGACCGAAGCCCGATGATCCGGTCGGATTCGGAAACGCGACAACGTAACCCTTGCCCGGATAGACCTGCCAGTCTCCCCGGTAGCGGTCGCGCCAGGGTGATTGAGGCCCTCCATGGACGTTGAGGATCAACGGGTACTTCTTCGCTGGATCGAAGTCGTGCGGCTTGACCAGGAAGACCTGAATCTTCGCACCTGCCTCGCCCTCCACCCAGAACGTCTCCGCCGGACGGAAGTCGACCTCTTCAGCCAACGCCTTGTTGAACTCTGTCAATCGCCGCGGCTCACCACCTCTCGTGGACATGGTGAAGACCTCGGACGGTTCTCCGACGCGGGTTCTCGTATAGAAAAGTGACTGATTATCGGGTGTCAGTGTCCAGCCGGATATTGCACCGTCGGCAACGATCTGCTTCGCCTCGCCGTTCGAGAGTTCGACACGGAACACCGGGTTCTCGCCCTTCACGTCGGCCGTGAAGAAGAGCGCGGAAGAGTCAGCCGCCCACCTCAGATCGTGAATCCAGTTGTCGAAATTGGAACCGTCGGTCAGGTAGCGAACGGTCTTTGCACGACGATCGTAAAGTGCGATCCTGAAAAGGTCTGACTCATACCCTGCCGTCTCCTGGCTGCGGTAGGCTATGTAACGTCCGTTAGGAGAGTAGACTGGGCCGCCATCCCAGCCCGGATTCGCGGCAGTGATGTTGACGCCCTGGCCACCACCGACCGGGATCAACCAGAGATCGGAGTTAGTTGAACGAGCCTGATCCTCGTCGTGATTCGACACCACGCAAAGCTCGGTGCTGTCGGGCGAGAACACGAACCCGCCGCCACCGCCGACCGCGAAGGTCGGGCTGTCCCAGCGGCCAGGTGTCAGGTCACGAACCAGCTCGCCGGTCTTGGCGTCGACCAGGAGAGTATGGGTAAACCGGCCCTCCCTCCAAGATGTCCAGTGCCGATAGAGCAGCTCGTCTGTCATCCGCGCGGTGAGCGGCCCACCGGCCACCGCATCCGCTATCCGGGTGTTGCATGCCTCGTCGGCGCCACACTCGGGGTAGACATCCGCTTGCACCGCGATCCACCTGCCGTCCGGTGACCAGACGGGATCGGACGGTTGCAGCTCGGTATCGGTCAACTGTCTCGCTTCGCCCCCTGCTACGGGAAGCAGATAGAGCTGCGTTCCCTCTCCCCTTTCGGAAACGAAGAGCAGCGACGTGCCGTCCGGAGAGAAAGTTGGCGAACCGTCGTGGTGGCGTCCGGCGGTCATCTGCCGCAAGTTCGTGCCATCCGCGTCCATCAGCCAGATTTCGCTCCAGCTCTTGCCCTTTTCGAGCTCGTACCGGCTCACGGAATAGGCGACCATTTTGCCGTCCGGGCTGACAGCTGGCGAGCCGACAAACGTCGTGCGGTAATAATCGGCAATTTCGAACGCCCGCTTCCCCGGCGCCTCACACCTGCCATTCTGGGCAAGTGAGGCGACAACTGCTGTTGTCAGAATCCCGATGATGATTCGAAACTTCATGGCACCTCCAGAAACCGCGACATGATACTCGATCGAAGAAATCTGGAGATCGACTACCATGGCCCCATGTGTGGCCGTTTCGCGTTGATCGTCGATGCCTCGGTGCTGGCCGATGTCTTCGAGGTGGAAGTCCCGCAGGAGATCAAACCTCGCTTCAACATCGCCCCGACCCAGACCGCCCCGATCGTTCGTCGCGGCAACCAAGGGAACCGAGAGCTGGCTTCCGCACGCTGGGGCCTGGTGCCCTCCTGGTCCAAGGATGAAAAGATCGGCGCAAGGATGATCAACGCCCGCGGCGAAACGGTTGCCGAAAAACCTTCGTTTCGATCCGCGGTCAAGACCCGCAGGTGTCTGGTGCCTGCCAGCGGTTTTTATGAGTGGGTGCGAACCGGAGAAACCAAGCAACCCCACTTCATCCACTTCTCGGACGGTCGGACGTTTGCCTTTGCCGGGCTGTGGGAACGGTGGCACAAGGGCGATGGCGACCCGCTGGACACCTTTACGATCATTACGACGACCCCCAACGAGCTCATGCAAGAACTCCACGACAGGATGCCCGTGATTCTTCCACCCGATCGATACGCGGAGTGGGTGCATCCCGATCCTTTGCATCCGAATCGTCTCCAGGAGCTCCTCGCGCCCTGTTCGGTTGAAGGGATGGAGGAATATCCGGTGAGCACCTACGTCAACAGACCGACCAACGACGGCGCGGAGTGCATTGCACCCCTTGCCTGAGCGGTCGATACGGGCACGCCATCGATGGCGGAACTCGTTGGTCGGACTGTTGCCGCGCTCGCGCAGGAATCAACACCGCGCTGGCTACGTATACTGAAACGAACGAGAAAATCCGGGAGGACGCATGAGTGACGCGACGTGGTACGTAGCGGTGGCTGGGAAGACGATCGGTCCGATGAGTGAGGGTGAGCTGGTGGATGCCTTTCGATCCGGTACCTACGCACCGAATACCCAGGTTTATTGCGAGGGTGTTACCGAGTGGGCACCCGCAAACTCCGTGGCTGAGCTCAAGACCCGGATTCCGTCTCCACCGCCGTCACCGCCCCGCGTCGGCGGCCAGGCCGATCAGGTCGAGTACCAAATCCACGGCGACGAAATGCAGTTCGTCGAGGTAGAGCTCGACCCCGGCGAGGGGGTCGTCGCGGAGGCCGGTGCGATGATGTACATGGGTGAGGGCATCGAGATGGAAACCATCTTCGGTGACGGTTCCGCCCAGCAGTCGTCGGTGATGGACAAGCTGGTGGGAGCCGGCAAGCGCCTCCTCACCGGAGAGAGCCTCTTCATGACCGTGTTCTCGAACCGCGGGGCGGGCACCAGCCGCGCCGCCTTCGCCTCGCCCTACCCCGGCAAGATCATTCCGGTCGTTCTTGGTACTCACGGTGGTGCGATCATCTGTCAAAAGGACGCCTTTCTCTGCGCCGCCAAAGGGGTGTCGGTCAGTATCGCCTTCCAGAAACGGGTCGGCACCGCCCTCTTCGGCGGCGAAGGTTTCATCATGCAGAAGCTCGAGGGTGATGGGCTCGTCTTCGTGCATGCCGGCGGCACCATCGTCGAGCGCCGGCTCGGACCCGGCGAGAGGCTACGAGTCGACACCGGCTGCCTGGTCGCACTCGAAACCTCGGTCGACTACGACATCGAATTCGTCGGCGGCGTCAAGTCGGCGATCTTCGGGGGCGAGGGTTTCTTTTTCGCCCGCCTGCATGGACCGGGCAAGGTGTGGCTCCAGTCCCTCCCCTTCTCCCGCCTGGCCGGGCGCATCTGGCAGGCTGCACCCCAGACCGGTGGTCAGACCAAGGGTGAGGGCTCGATTCTCGGCAAGATGGGTGGCATCGGCGGGATCTTCGACGGAGACTAGTGGCCACGCGCCACCGGCCGCGGCGCAAGACCAGAGGTCGAGAATTCAGAGTTGAGGGTTCAGAGTTGAGAGTTGTCAGGGCGCTATCGACAATTCGGACGGGTGGAGAAAATCCCCAAACTCTAAACTCTTGACTTTCGGATCGGTTCCATCGCGAAAAGACTTTTCACCTTTTCCCCACCCGCTTCGCAAACTCATCCAGCACTCGCAGGTACGGTTCGATCGAGGGAATGAAATGGCGTTCCTCGCGGGAGTGGGGACCGATGCCGCTCTGCCCCCACACCACCTGGTTCCCCCCGGGTGCGAAACGGGCTGACGAGCCCGGTTTTTTCTTGCCGATCACGGCCGGCCCACCGGAGATGGACGTGACCGATGCAATGAGGTGCGTGAGGTAGGGATTGTCCGGCGGACACTTGACCCCCGCCTCCATCACCTCCACCGTCTCTTCGAGGCCGAGCTCGTTGCACAGGGAACGCACCTCTGCGACCAGGGCCTCGAGATCGTCGTCAGGGATCGGTCGGACCTCGAGGCCGAGAACTCCCAACCCGGCGGTGATGTTGTAGACCCCCCGTTCGCCCACATTCAGGTATGGAAAACGGGCCGACGTCTCCCAGCCATTCATGCTCGACAGGGTGAGGTGGCGGTTGCATGACGAGCCAAGAACGGATTTGATCTCGATCAGGCTGTCGAGCAGGTCCCTCGGACCGGCCCCGGTCCCCGTGTGTCCGCAGGCACCACGGGCGGTGATCTCCATTCTCAAAACTCCGCGGCTCTCGGTGCATACCTTACCGAAGAGCTCATTGCCCTCCTCGCCCGTGCGCTCGCCGACGACCATCAAGCCAGGCTTCCATCCGCTCTCGTTTTCGAGCGTTTTGAGCACGTGCGGGGTGCCGAAGGGTTCGCCCTCTCCATTCTCCTCGTTGCCGACGAGCAGCAGATTGATCGGAGGGTACGGTGGACCTCCGGCCATGACCTCGCTCATCCACACCATGTAGCTTGCAACAACGGTCTTCATATCGGCTGCGCCCCGGCCCCACAGGTAGTCACCCTGAATCATCGGCTCGAACTGGCTGTCGTCGGGTTCGGGTCGCACCACGTCGAAATGGCCGCAGAGGGTGACTTCAGCCGAGTCCTGGCTGGGGAACCTGGCCAAGACCGCTGGGTACCGGCCGCGGTCGAAAAACCGCACATCCAGTCCGTGCCGAGACAGGAAGTTGGCGACGAACCCGGCACAGGAAAAGACCTGATCGATACGTTCGTCCTCGCAGTTCGTGATCGAGGGGATGCGCACCATGTCGGTCGCGAGCAGGAGGACATCTCGGGTACGGTCACTCACCCCCTCGATCTCGAGCGCCGGTCGAGCCGGCCTTCCGACCCGCACCGGAAGCGAGGGCCGACGCTCGGCCATCTCGCGGAGGCCGAGGACCAGCGGTGCCAGCTTGTTCCACTCGGACCTGTAAAGTCCGGGCGACGACGCGATCTCTGCTACCTCATGCGCCACCCGACTTCGTCGCTCGTCGAACCACTCCACCAACAGCTCCGGAGGCACGACGACCCTTCCATCCTGGGTGCGTCGCACGTCTCCCCCGAGCCGCTCGAGCACCCACGCCCTGGTTGCCCCAGCAGGATTCGTGCCGCCGTCCCTCATCTTCCGCAGGGGCTCGAGGTCGTCGGCGTATCCGAGCCCGTCAGCCAGCGATTCGACCTCCGCCAGGATTTCCCCCAGCTGATCGCGAACGGTGACCTTTCCGCCGTGCGCAGGGTGTTCGATCTCCGCATCGAGTCCCCGCCTCGACGCTTCCTGCTCGTTGCGCCGCGCACGGAGAATGTCTTCCGGGCAGTAGGTATATCCCGAGCCGTACTCCGGATCGGCGTAGGCGCGAAGCATCAGGAGTTCTTTGAGCAAAATCTTGGCGACCGAGAGTTCGAGATTGTCGCCGCCCTCGTCGGTGCGCACTTCCACCCGTTCCATCGGCAAATCGACCCGTGCACAGAGGTTCTCCACCACCAGTGCCCTTTCGGCCTCTTCGATGCTGCCGTGCGCACCAGTTGAATAGATTCCTCGTCGGTAGAGTTCTTTCAGTTGGTCGCTGGTCGCAGAGATGTTCCGCCGAACCGGGGCGACGTCGGACCGAGCACGGACGGGTGTCCAGTTGTTGGCGCCAAAGCGGATCCCGGATCGAACCAGCTCATAGGAGATGTCGATGTACTCATCGTGGCTCGCGTAGAGGCCGGGTACGTCGAGGGGTTCCGGATTCGGAAACGATGCCAGGCGCCGCGAGTCATGATCCGTGAGCACAGTCTCGACCGTTCCGTTCACCTCTTCCGACGCGAACGGTGAAGCCGCGCTGACCGCGATGAATACGGGACACGCCGGCCTGAGAAGCCGAGTTGCCCGGATCACCGCCTGGTTTCGGTAGTCGACCAGCGTCTTTCCCCTTCTTTGCGACAGCGGCAGGTGGAGAAAATCTAGCGATAGGAGAGCTTCGGGAAAGCTGTGGTTGGTATGGACGCCGGCCGTCGCAAGATTGGCGCCGTAGAGCTCGACGCAGCGGCGGAGGTACCGTTGGCGTGCCAGGTTCCACCCGCGCGGAATGTCATCCGCTGTGACCTCGACGGAACTCGGAATATTGCCGTGCAGCGCGAGGAACGAGGTACCGTGGCCTTGACCGATCTCCGAAAGTGTGTCGAGCAGGATGCCCTCCAGCAGTCGCGCTTGAGCAGCGGTGGCGCGGGCCGAAAAGCACGGCGTCGTGGTGAGCTCGGTCATCCATCGGAAGACCTCGAGCTGAAAATGCCCGCGAACCCACTCTGGAAGCCCCTCGCCGTTGAGATAGTCGGCGAAAGGCCTCGCCTCTGGGCCGTAGCCGACCTGGCAGACCGGCACGAGATTCTTGTCGAGAATGTTGAACTCGATCTCGAGGCCCGAGGTACCGCTCTCCGGGTCCCCACGTTCCGAGTTTTCGAGCGCTAGATGGACCTTGTCAATGAAGCGAGTCCACTCTGTGCCGGTCACGAACGTCTCCCTCTGCGCGTCGGACTCACAACGATGACAGAGCCTGCCACAGCCGTTCGAGCGCCCCTCTCGTGGTCTCGGGCGGGAGCGCGTAGGAAAAACGAATCCAGTTCTTGCCGAAACCGGAGAAATAGACGCCGGGTACGACGGCGATCCCGTAAGACTCGGCGAGCGTCGTGCCGAGCTCGGACGTGTCCCCGTATCCCGCCTTCTCGAGCCACGGGCTCATGTCGAGAAAGGCGTAGTAGCCGTTCCCGAGGATGTGATTGATTTCGTGGTCGGCAAGAAAATCCCTGACGACCACGCGACTCGCGTTGGTCGGTTCGATAATCGGCGCGGCGGCTTTCCTGAATCCCATCCGGTATGCCGCCATCGCCACCGCAAGGCTGTAGAACGAGGGGATGACAGCGTGTGATGCGCGGCTCTGGATGAAGCGTATGACCTCCTCGGACGCGAGCAGGTGGGCGTTCCGGATGTTGCTCGCGCCGAGCGATTTGGTGAGGCCATCGAGGAAGATACAGCGGTCTCGTTCGGCCGGCTCGAGATCTTTCATCAACGCGTTGAGGTCGTGCGGCTCATCCTCCGTCACGCGGTGGTAGATCCAGTCGAACAGCACGTATGGGATGCCGATTGAAAACGCGGCCCGGGCGAGCTCGATTTGACGTTCGAGACGCATGCTGCGGCCGGTCGGGTTGTCGGGACTGGTGATCACCAGCAGCGCTATACGGCGGTCGCTGTCGGCGGCTGCCTCGGCACAGGCATGAATGCCCTCTGGCGTGAGAGTCCATGCGTTTTCTTCGTCGCCGGGCGCCAGCATCACATTCGCGCCAACCGAGTAGGGGCCCCAGTTGTAGGAGATCCAGGGCACCCTGGAAACGACTACGAAATCGCCACGCCGCTTGTGCCCGAGGAACTGCACGGCGTCATAAGCCTTGACCAAGGCGTCACGCCCGCCCTGGCAAGCGATGACGTTAGCCGGTCCCCACCCGGTCGAAGCGTCCAGACCCCAGTAATCTTCGACGACCGCCCGTCGGTAGGCCGGCGTACCGAACGGTTTGTCGTAGCCGGTTCCGTGCTCGATCTGCAGTCGTTGGGCCGCCTCGAGGAGCTCGCGAGAAACGCCGGGCAGGCTGGCACCACCGTCGCCCTGACTCGCATCGAAAACGCTACCGCCGGGTTCGCGAGCGAGATAGACCTTGAGGGCCTCGTTGATTTCGAACATCCGGCTTCCCGGAATCGGCAACATTCTCTCCGGGCTGGAATCCAGGCCAACCAACTGGTCAATATCGACGACCAGCGCCGGGACACTGGAGTCGCTCGCATCGCCCTTTTTCGTACTCAAATCTGCCTCCCACCGAAAACCTGCTGCGACCGAACCCACACCTCAGATGCCATTCTCTCCTCCGAATTCAATGCTCGCCTATTGTGCCATCGAATGCCTGCGCGTGCCTCGCCTTCTTCGGGTCGATCTCTCAGTCCGCGGCCAGCACGACTTCGATCGGGAAATACTCTCTGAGACCCTCGATGACTTCTCCGAGTTCGCCTGAGGCTTCGAGCTCGGCAGCCAGTACCTTCGTCCGGCGGATCAGGTCACGCTCTCGGAATATGTTGGCAAATCTGAAACCGGCCGGTCCCCACTGTTTCGTGCCGATGAGTTCGCCGGGCCCACGGAGCTTGAGGTCCGCCTCGGCAATCGCGAACCCGTCCGTACTTTCACAGACCACCTCCAGACGTCGTAGAGCGTCCTCACCGATTCCCTCGTCGGCCAACAGGATGCACCACGCCTGTCGTGTGCCGCGCCCCACCCTGCCGCGCAGCTGATGCAGTTGCGACAGGCCGAAGCGCTGGGGAGACTCGATCACCATCACCGATGCCTCGGGGACGTCCACGCCGACCTCGACGATGGTGGTCGACAACAGCACCGGTGCCGTGCCCCGCCTGAACCGGGCGATCGTCTCCTCCCGCTGGGATCGATCGAGGCGGCCATGCAGCACACCAACCTCGATTCCCTGCAAGGCCTGCCGGTAGGCTGCCTCACGTTCGGTCAGCGCCGCCGCCTCGATCTCTTCGCTGGCATCGATGATCGGGAAGACGACGTAGACCCTCCCTCCACCTTCGATCTCGTGCTTCAAGAAATCGAGTACTCGAGGACGAGCGTCGCCGAATCGGAGGTGGGTGTGTACTGGCCGCCGGCCCGGGGGCATCTCGTCGATGATCGACAGGTCGAGATCACCGTAGACGGTCAACGCGAGCGACCGGGGAATCGGCGTGGCTGTCATCACCAGCAGGTGTGGGGCACGGCCTTTCCCGACCAACGCCTGCCTTTGGGCGACGCCGAACCGGTGCTGCTCGTCAACTACTACCAGACCGAGCTGCCGGAAGGTCACTGACTCCTGGAAAAGAGCGTGCGTGCCGACTACCATCCGCACAGATCCATCGGCGAGGCCCTCACGTACGGACCGCTGGGCGGCCGGCACCATCGATCCGGTGAGTCGGTGGGTGGTAAATCCGACTGCGGAAAAAATGTCTTCGAACGTCCGGGCATGTTGCTCGGCCAGCAGCTCCGTCGGCGCCATGAATGCCACCTGATGGCCTGAATCGAGCGCCATCAGCATCGCCAGGGCGGCTACCACCGTCTTGCCGGAGCCAACGTCACCCTGCAACAGCCGAGACATCGGCCTGCCGCTCCCGAGATCCATCTTCATCTCGTCGAGGACGTTGAGCTGAGCACCGGTCAGCTCGAACGGCACGAGCTTCGCAATTCGCGTCGGATTGACGATTTCGGTGTCGATCACGGCAGCGCCCGCCGCCCTACGTGCGAGTCGACGCATGTGCATCGCGCACGCGAACGCCAGCAGCTCGTCGAAAGCCAGCCGACGGTGAAAAGGGCTGTTTCCACTGTTGAAGTCTTCGAGCCCGCTATCTTGGGCCGCCAACTCACACGGCGGGCTCGGGAGGTGCAACTCGCGCAGCGCGTCGCACAGAGGCGGGAGGCCGAAACGCGCTCGCACCGCGGCAGGAAGGGGATCGCGGCAGGTTTCGGTCGCCTCGACACATTGCGCTATCAGATTCCTCAGCCGACGTCCTCCAAACCTGCCGAGGCGCCGATAGACGGGTACTACCCGTTCCTCTCCGTCGGCGACCTCCTCGACTTCCGGGTTGACCAGCTGCAACACTCCGCCACGACGTTCGCGAACCTGTCCGTAGAGATAGAGCTCCGGTTCGTCGGATAGGCGGCGGTGAATCCATCGCTGATTGAACCAAACCACTGCGAGCAGGCCACTGCCGTCATCGATCACGCCATCGACGATGACCATCCTGCGCCGCGGGATACGACGAACCTTCAGGTTGGTGACCCGACCTTTGAGCAGGATCCAGGATGCGGCCTCCGGATGACGAGCCAGGCTCCACACCTTCGTCCTGTCTTCGTAGCGCCGTGGCAGATGCAGCAGAAGATCGAGAACCGTGTGGAAGCCCTCGCTGGCGAGGTCCTCGGCGCTGCGCGGGCCGACACCCTTCAATTTGACCAGAGGATCGTCGGGGCGCAGCGCGTCTCGCGCCGAAGTCAATCTGCGTCGATCTCGAACCGGCACTGGATGGTGCCGAAGACCACCGTGTCGCCGTTGGTTACCGGCGCCGGCTTGCCGGCCGCCAGCCGTTCGCCGTTGACGAAGGTACCGTTCATCGTGCCAACATCCTCGATGACGTTGTACCCGCCGTCGTCGTCACGTCGAATTCTCGCGTGTCGACGAGATATCGATCGCTTGCCATCGACCGGCGTGAGGTCGATGTCCGGGTGGATGCCGGTCACGGGATCTATCCTGCCGATGGTGGTCTCGCGCGAGTCCGCGAGCGGAAACGTGATGCCGGAGCTGATCTCGACCAGACGCGCGTTGGGATCGGGCTCCGCGCCGCTCTCAGTGTCCTTGATGCCGGATTCATCGATGTCGACTTCATGCCCGACCGCCTTTTCGAGCAGCGCCGTGGTCTGCTGGAGGCGTACGACAAGCTTGCGCATCATACGAATCGCGATTTCGGGGTTGTGTTTCAGGATGAAGGTGAATGCCGACTGGTCGATCATGACCGCGGCCACATCGTCCACCGCATAGGCCGACGCGGAGCGGGGCGATTCATCTTCCAGCATGCACATCTCGCCAAAAAAGTCGCCCTTCCCGAAGGTTGCGAGGGTTCGCTCCTCGCCGCCCAGGTTCTTGCGCACTTCCACCGTGCCGCTTTCGATGACGTACATGGTGAGTCCGAGATCACCCTCGGCAAAAATCTTCGTGCCGCTCGCGAATGTCGTCCGCATCGGTTCCAGCGAGTCGTGACGCGAGTCGGTCGGCTTGTGCGATTTGACCTTGAATTTCGCCATCTTTAATTCCAGACGATCGTGGCCGAATCGGTGTCGAGTTCGACGACCCCGCCGACCGGAAATGCGAGATTTTGTGCGCCGTGTCCGAATGGAAGATCAACGATCACCGGCGCGTCTGGCGGAGCCGCTTCGAGGAGGAGCCGTTGCCATGTGCCGGGCCGTTCGGATGCCGGGCGACAATCACGCAAGCTCCCTCCAATCAATGCTTTCACCTTTCGCAATCTACCAGAGGCCCTGAGGTGGGTCAACATTCGATCGAGCCGGTAGAGTGGCTCACCGACCTCCTCGAGAAAGAGCAGACTGCCGTCGAAATCCGGTTCCCACGGCGTGCCAATCAGGGCTATCATGAGGGCCAGATTCCCTCCTATCACCCTTCCCGAGGCTCGGCCTTCACGCACAACGCATCGCTTCGGGACCCGAAATAGCGGGCCGCCGGAGAGCTCGCCGAGCAACAGGGAACGGAGGCGCTCCGCATTGGCTGGCCTGGTGAGACCGGCGGCGACCATCGGACCGTGGATCTGTACTGTTCCCAGTCCGGAGAGCGGGTTCAGCACGGCGGTGAGATCGGAGAAGCCGACGAAGATCGCTCTCTTCCCCTTGAGAATTCGCCAGGGTAGGTCATCAAGAATTCGCGTAGAACCGTACCCGCCCCTGGCAGCCACAATCACCCGCGCGCCGGACTCGAGAACCTCCCTGACTCCGTCGACCCGCTCGGCGTCGGTCCCCGCCAGATAGAGCTCGCTTCGGCGGATATTCGATGATTCGACCACCGGGTGCCCCCAAGCGCGAAGCACCTCGAGACCTGCATCGAGCCTGACCGGATTGACCGGGCCCGATAGCGCGACAACGCCGATCGGCTCACCGGGTTGGAGCGGTGCGAATTCTTTACTCACAGCTTCAACATTACCTCGGATTCATCGGTTCTGTGTGAAGAGCCGCCGGGGGTGTGTTTTGCATCACCCTCATCCTTGACCCTCTGCCCCTTTTCTCCTTTTCAGCTTTTTCTCACCCCGCCAGCCCGGCGGGGTGAGAAAAAGCTGGAGGAGGCTGTAGGCCGGATTCTGTACCCCTTGGGGCGGCGTTCATTCATCTGGGCCGCGCGTTACCGCACGGCTCGAGCAGCCAACCCGGGGACCTCACCCACACGAGGTGGGATGCGGGGACAGGCAACCCTCGATCCCCCTATTCGGCCTTGCTCCGCACGGGGTTTACCGTGCCCCCTCCGTCTCCGAAGGGGCGGTGCGCTCTTACCACACCCTTTCACCCTTACCCCCGGCGATCGGGGGCGGTCTGCTCTCTGCGGCACTTTCCCTCGTGTTGCCACGGCCGGGCGTTACCCGGCGTGCCGCCTGTCGTGGAGTCCGGACCTTCCTCCGGAAACAAAGTTCCGGCGAACGCCCACCTCCTCCAGCCACGCCAAGCATACCACCTGGGATTTGGGCGGGAGTGAAGATTCAGCGTTTTGGGGACACACAGGTGACCGAGTACCCGGACAGGGACCCAGGCACGAACCGGCAGTGGAGACGCGAATTCCGCTTGCGGACCTCGACCAGCGCCGATTCGCCGTCCACCGTTCGGAAACTCCGGCTGCCCTTGCTGAGCAGCCGCGACCTGAGGAGATGGGAGACCTCCTCGAGTTTCGCCATATCCTCGAGAAGCAGCGTGACCCGAAATGGGTACTCCAATTCCACGGCGAGCTCGAAAACCGCTGCTTCGAAAGCGTCGACCATCTCCTCGAGGGTCAGACCTCGCCCGCGCCACACGCCGAGCGGTTCGACCGCAACCGAGGTCATGCCTCGTTTGACGCTGTCCTTGAGGATCGATGTCAGGCTGCGCCGCACGTTTCCGGCGCGGCAGGTCGGCTTCTCCTCGAGGTCGTGCACCACCGCCTGATAGATCCACAGCGAATCGTTGTCGCGACTGCGGAGCAGGAGATACCGGCCGAGCGGAAGTGGGCGGTGCTCGGCGATCGCGGCGTACGCCGAATCGAGATCGTCGTTGGTGTCCAGGTCGAGCAAGCCGTTGCCGGCCATCACCAGATTGCGGTCCTCCTGGACGATTTTCGCGTCGGGCTGCAGACGCCTCCCGAAGGCCTCGTCCATGTCGAGGTCGAATCTCAGACTACACGGGTTGTCCACCTATTCAGTGTAGCCCACATGAGACTGGGAGGGCTGGCAAATGACAGTTTTTTGACGATTCGTCGCTCGGGCTAACCCCCGTTGCCGCCGACCGCCCGTTTCGCCATCTCCTGCGTCACCACCAGGCGGTAACCGCCCTCTGCCTTCTCCTCCAGTCCTTGATGCTGCCAGGGGTCGAACTCGAGCGGATTGATGATCTTGTTGAAGACCGTCCGGAGTGCGCGAGCCCCCGTGCGGATGTTCTTCTCAGCGGCTTCCGCGATCATCGCCGCCGCAACGTCGTCGAGATCGAGCTCGATATCCATCACCTCGAAGAACGCCTTCGAGCGGATGAAGGGTGAGTCGAGCGAGCTGGTGAGGATCTCCTTGAGAACGGCCACGTCGAGATCCCGCAGCAAAACCACGTTGTCGAAGCGGGCCATGAACTGTGGCACCATGCCGTACTCGAAGAGGTCCTCGGGCTTGAGGAAATCCGCCAGGGCGAAACGGGTTTCGATCCGCACCTGGCCGTCGGCCATCTGTACCGCCTGCGATTTGAGCTTTTCTCCGCTCGAAGGGTTGATGACCCGCAGATACACCTGGTCGTAGAGGCCCTCGAAGGCGCCGCCGCAGATGAACATCATGTGGCTGGTGTCGATGTTCAGCGTGACCGGCACTTCCTCGCCGTCCTCCCGCGCGTAGGTCTTGTAGGTCACAACCTCCCCCTCCATCAGGGTTAGCAGGCCCTGCTGCAGGACCACTCCGATCGGGTTCGGTTTGCCGGCCACGATCGACGACATCTTGTCGATCTCGTCGATGCAGATCGTGGCGCGTTCCATCGTCTCGGTGAGGGCCGCGGCGGTAGGTTTGGAGCCGAGAAGGGCCCGGGCCCTCTGCTCGACCGCGGTGAAAAGTCTCTCCGGCTGGAACTCGAGCCGTTCGGCATCCACCAGCAGATTCGCGTTGATGATCGTCATCGCACGAAACGGCCGGTACTCGGCGACGTCGTGATACATCCGCTGGATGTTGTTCATGATCGTCGTCTTGCCGGTTCCCGAGTTGCCGATCAGGAGGATGTTGCCGGGCACCTTGCCGGTGGTGTGCTTGTAGACCGCGACCGCGACGTAGCGCAGGGCCGTGTTCTGGCCGAGCACACCCTTGCGCAGCTCATCGAAGATCTGCGTCGGAGCGATCTCCTCGAGAGGACGCAGATCCGCATCCCTGACACTCATCCCACCACCTCCCACACCCCATTTCGCGGCGCCAGCTCGACGTCGTCGATGTGTACCGAGCGACCGCAACCGCCGGGTCGAAAATCAGTCACGATATCGACGTGCTGGGCGGAGCGGTTGAGAACCCCGGCCTCCTCTAGCGCCGCGATCGACGCTTTGCCGGCCTCCGAGCCAGGATCTTCGACGAAGCAGTCCTCGTAGCTCAGACCGATCGCGATGTGCAGGGTACCGCCGACCTTCTCGACAAAGAGAGGGTGTTTCAGGACCCGGTCGAGCCCGGGGTTCATCCCCAGGGCTACCTCGCCGAGGCGATGGGAACCGTCGTCGGTCTCGATGATCGCCGCCAGGTGCTCGTGGCCTTCCTCGGCAGCGTACTCGACGATCCGCCCACCTTCGAACCTCAGATAGATCCCGCGGATGTCGTTGCCGCCGTAATTGACCGGCAGATCGACGAAGATCTCGCCCTCCGTGCTGTTGGCGTTGGGGCTGGTGAAAATCTCCCCGTCCGGGAAGTTGCGGAGCCCGTAGGACAGAACGGCGTGGCTCTCGGAGATATCAAGCTCGAGCGCGAGCTCCCGCCCGTCCTTCGGATGGACGGTGATGATGCGGATATTTCGTCCACCGTCGATGACCGGAGCGAGCGCCTGTTCCGCCTCCAACAACGGACGCGGATCGGTGGTCGAGGCGCCGACGATGAACTCCCTGTAGGCATCGAAGTCCATCTCCTCCAACTCGGCTGACGCGCGCGTCGGGTAGAGGGTGATCACCCACTGTTTCGACAGCCTGATATTGGCGAAGGGTCGGTCGGCCGCCGCCAAAGCCTGCGATTGGTCAGCGGTCAGGCCCATGAACAACTCGGGATCCTCTGCGCCCAGTACCTCCACGTATTTGGTCATGTCCTCGTAGCGCTGCTGATGCCATCCGGGCGCTGCGCCCAGCTGTTCTTCGCTCCCCGATCGCGCCATTTCGGCCGACCACACCCGGCCTCGTTCGTTGTTCGGTGGGACCAGATAAACGTCGGGCACACCACCCGCCTCGATCACCCTGCGCTCGAGGACCGATATCAGGGGCCAGCACACAGCTTCGCCCTTGATCATCACGCGGTCGTCAGCTGTGATCCCTCCAAGTGAGTGATCGAGAAGGTATCCGGCCCATACCTCGAGGTCTTTGGTGTCAATCATATGTGCTCCTTGCGCCGCGTTGACGGCGGCGGACATTCTACAGCGTTTCGAGGCCGAAACGTTTGCTGAGAATCCTATCGCGAACACACGCCGGGAGGCGTCCAATCAGCGGGAGCCCAACCGAATGTTTGCCGGCTCTCAAAACCGATGGAGGCGATGCAGCGGTCGCGGAATCCACGACCAGCCGTGCGAAATCCGGCGACGGTGTCGAACCCACCTGTGACACGCCAGCCCTGGCCTGAACTCCGTCAAATACCGAAGAATACAGCGAGTCTTCCCGGTAGCGTTCGATCCCGTGCAAGGCGTGTTCCGCAAATCGCGACTCGACTGCTCCGGGCTGGACGGTGATCACGCGTATCCCGAACGGTGCAAGCTCCATGCGCAGCGCATCGGAAATGAGGTGGACAGCTGCTTTGGTGCCACAATACGCACCGCCGAACGGCGTCGCGGTCACGCCCGAGACGCTTCCTATGTTGACGATCCGGCCGGTCTTTCGTGCCACCATCCCGGGAACGACCGCACGAACGACGGCGACGACACCAACAACATTGGTTTCGAACTGATTCCTCAGCTCAGCGAGATCGAGCTCGGCAACCGGGCCGATCAGTCCGTATCCGGCGTTGTTGACCGCCACGTCGATCGCTCCGTGCATATCGATCGCTGCGGCGACCGCCCGTTCGATCGACGCTCCGTCGGTGACGTCGAGCTCGAGGATGTTCGTGTCGGTGCTCGCCAGATCCTCGATGGCCTCGATCTTCCTCGCCGTCGCGACCACTCGGTGGCCTGAAGCGGCAAACGCTTCGGCCAGGGCCCTGCCAATACCGGATGAACAGCCGGTGATCAGCACGACCTGGTTTTCAAGATGCGCCAATTTCGTCCTCCGCGCGCCTGTAAATTACGGTTCATCCTAGCGCTTCGGACGCCTGCGAGATACGATGGATGTATGAATCCACGGTTTCACCTCGACGAGACCACTCCCGAGGCACCCGACCTTGTCGCACCATCCGGTGACTCGCCTCCTCCGATTGCGCGTCAACTCTTCGAGGCCGACTGGCAGAACTCGTCTGCCTCGCCCCTTTTGTTGTACGTTGCCGAGGAACCGCGAGTCGGCCTCGAGTTCAGGTATTTCGGTCTGGACTGGAGGATCGTCGACTACCGAAATGGCTGGATCGCGCGGATGCTGGTCGGTTGATCGCTCGGTTACCGGGCATCTCGGGTATGATCGCCGGCCATGGGTTCCGAAACAACGCGAAAGAGCAATCAGTCACTTGACGCCATCCTCGAGATGCCGCCGGAACAGGCAGCCTCGCGTCTTGCGGACGCCATCCAGAATCCTCCGGCTCGCCGAGCCTCGGCTCTCGAACACGATGCCCTAGTGGTCGACCTGCTCGAGAATCGAAGGACCGGGGATGCGATCCTGGAGTTCATTCCCCTGAAATCACTCGAGGTTCTTTCTGACCGCTGTCTCAAACGTCTCGATGAGGACCCGGGACCGGCGCGTGAAGTGGCATGGCAGCTTCTCGACGTATTTCGGCGCTCGGTGGTGCTGTCCCGAATCAACCAGGCTGGTGTGGTCGACAATTGGGCTGAGAGGATTCTTTGCCTGGTCGAGGCCTCGCATTTCACCTTCGGCGCACTCTTCAACCAACGAGCCAGCGGCTACGGAGAAAGGACGCTCTTCCGGGTGCCCACATCTGGAGGAAGCCGGGCGATCAGTTGGCGCCAAGTCTCCGGTCGGGTCGACCTCATCGCGCGAAGCCTGCACGCGTTGTCGGATGAGACCGGAGGAAAACCGATCGCGATCCTCTCCAACAACAGCCTGGAAATGGCGCTGGTGGATCTCGCCTGCCTGACTTCCGGGATCGTCAACGTCATGGTGCCGGCTACCTCGACGGAAAACGACGTAGGCTTCATCCTCGACCACGCCGGAACAGGCGTGGTCGTGGTCTCCGACAACGAGCAGCTGAAGAAGGTCCTCAATTCGCGGATTCGTGAGGTCGAGCTTGGGCCCATCATTGCTCTCGACCCGCGCGTGCGTGCAGGCAAAGGCGTGATCAGTCTCGACCAGCTTCTCACCCGCGCTTCAGAGGTTTCGGACGAGATGCTCGCGGAGCGACGCTCCCGGTCGAAGATAGAAGACCTGGCAACCGTGATGTACACGTCCGGGACCACGGGTGTACCGAAAGGGATCTGCTTCACTCAGCGAAACATCGTGTACAAGAGATTCGCCCGTGCCCTGGCGTTGCCTGAAATCGGCGAACAAGATCGGTTCCTGTGCTACCTGCCGCTGTTTCACACCTTCGGGCGCTTCCTCGAACTCACCGGCAGCATTTTCTGGGGCGCGACATACTGTTTCGCGTCGAGCCCGGGAGTCGAGGATCTTGCCCGCCAGATGCGCGAGCTTCAGACCACCGTCTTCATCAGCATCCCGATGAAGTGGATGCAGCTCTTCGACCTCGTGCGCCAGAAGGTCGACATCGATGGCGCTCCCGACCACGAGGTCGAAGACGCGTTTCGCCGAACGGTGGGTGCCGGCCTCCGCTGGGGACTCTCCGCCGCCGGCTATCTCGATCCAGAGATCTTCCGTTTCTATCAACGATACGGGGTCGAGCTCATGAGCGGTTTCGGCATGACCGAGGCCACGGGTGGCATTACGATGACCCCACCAGGTCGCTACAAAGACGACTCTCTCGGCCCGGCCCTGCCCGGGGTCGAGATCAGGGTTGCCGAGGACGGAGAGTTGCTGATTCGCGGGCCCTACGTCATGACCGGTTATCTCGACCCTCCGGACGGCACCAAGGCGCTCGACGACGAGGGGTGGTTCGCAACCGGCGACCTGATGGAGCAGGACGGCGACGGTTTCATTCGAATCGTCGATCGCAAAAAAGAGATCTACAAGAACATCAATGGCCAGACGATTGCGCCGCAAAAGATCGAAAACCTCTTCCGTGATTTCGATTCGGTCGGCCGCATCTTCCTGGTCGGTGATCATCGAGCCTTCAATACCGCCCTGATATACCCGAACCCGGATTACGAGGCGCTCGATATGCGCGGAATGTCACGCGAGGACCTCGAGCAGCATTTCCGTTCGCTGGTGGTGAGCGCCAACTCGTTCCTCGCACCATTCGAGAGAATCATCGACTTTGCGGTAATCGATCGAGATTTTGACGGAGACCGCGGCGAGCTCACTCCCAAGGGCACCTTCAGGCGAAAAAACATCGAGCGTTCCTTCGCCGACCAGATCCGGCTTCTCTACCGCCGCCGAACGCTCACCGTCGGCGGTGCCAAGGTCATCGTACCCAACTGGCTATTCCAGGCACTCGGCATCACGACCCAGGAGCTGCGGATCGGCGACGAAACTCTGCTTCTGTCGTCCATCGGAACCTCCCTGACCATTCGTGAAGAGGGAGAAGACGTCGTCAGAATAGGCTCGGCCTACTACCGACCCACCGGCAGCGCAGTTGACCTCGGGCATCTGCTGTCGACTCCGATGCTCTGGATCGGCAATGACGAACTCGTCGACTTCGCACCGCTCGACGCCAACCACCGATACCGTCGTCGACGGCGAAGTGTGTCCGCGGAATGGCTTCGCCGAACCGGCAGCCACGCCGTCACCGACGCGGAACGTGCGGCAATACCGAAGATCATCGGTCGCAAGGAGGTCGACCTGATGGACCTCCATACGGCGGCCCTACTTCTTGCAGCCGAAGATGATCGGGATGCGGTGGAAGCGGTCAAGGTCCTCGACCATCTTCTTCAGGTCGAAGACGGAGAGATGGCCGACCATGCTCTCAGAATCCTTCGACGAGCCTCCGATTCGGAGTCGATTTCGGTCCGCAGATCTGCATTCCAGACACTTGCAACCGCCGAGGTCGAAACTCACTATCGCCATACTTTGTCCGACTTCTTCGACCAGGGTGATGATCTCCTGGACGGCAGAACGATCGAGATCCTGGTCGATCACGGCCTTTCCGCGGAACGCGTCGATGCCTTCATCGAGGAAGCCGAACGCCGCTGTAAGAGCTTCGGCAGCGACATGGACCCGGCACTTGCATCGCTGTTCGATTTTCTTTCCGCCTACGGCGCCAACCATCCCACACGCTACAGCCGTCTCCGCGCCTTTTTCACGCGTGCCGTGATGGTCGCGGACGCTCCCGCCCTTCGTGAGAAGGCAATCCAGGCGAAGCGGCACATGGCGCGAGGTTTTCGCGATTGGCTGGGCTCCCCTTTGCCGGTCGCAGTCGATCCCGAAACGGGCATGGAGTACCGCTGGCAGGACGTAGTCGAGTTCGACGACGAAATCGACCGGGAAACCAGACGTCACCTCCTCGACGTCCTCCGGCGAACCCCGATCATCCAGGAGGCCTCTTTCCTCCTGACAGACTCTCCGAGGGTCATCCATCTGGACGACATAGTCCCGGGCGGGGTTTGGATTCGTTTGCTCGGCGAATCCCACGGCAAGTCGGTATTTCGTGTAGCTATCAGAACCCGGGCGCGCGAGCAGCTCGATCTCGCACTCAACCTGAACCGCGATCTTTCACACGATGACGCCGCGGAGGAGATCAACTGGCTGATCATCTGCAGCGACGTTCGTGGCCGCGGCCCGCTGGTCGAGGTGTTCGGCGGCGCCTGGCCCGAAGACGATTTGTGGACCGAGGAGTTCATCCCTGGTGAAACCCTCGACCACGCCCTCGACCGCCTCTGTCGGAAACACGCCGAGAACACCGAGCGCGTCGAGGTGTGGTGGCCGTTCGCGGCATGGGCCGCCCTCAGCGCCTACGTCGACTTCTGGGACCGCACCGGTCGGCGACTCGTGGTCGCCGATCCGTCACCCGCAAATGTGATCGTGCCCCTCCATGATTACCTGTCCGGAGCTCGCCTGGTCTCGATATCATCCAGGGCGCCCTTCGACTCCCTGGCGACGATGCTACGGAGCTTTTACCGTTTTTTCATTGCCCCCGTTGAGGAGAACCACCCGGAGTTGTCGGGCCTGGCCAGTTGGGACGTCCTTTTCTCGGCGGTGCTCGAAATTACCGGCGAACACGAGGGAGCAGCACTTCTTCGGGTTTTGCTCGAAACAGCGTCAACAACTGAGCGTGACATGGCCGACCGTCTCGAAAAATTTCTCGATTCGGTTGCACGCCGGGGTTTTCTACCGAGGCAACTCTTCTTCGCGGCGAAGCGTTACCGCCGTTGGGAACGACTCAATCCGGACGCCACCCCACGTGCTCGCGCTCATACGCTGCACGAGATCTACATGACATACGGCCTCGCGGCGCTGGCAGCCGACCATCCCGGGTCGCGCGCCCGTTACTTTCGCGAGACCGTGTTCCGGATTGCCACGGACGCCCTGTCCGAAGGTCTCGACGATCTGATCAGCCAGCTTCGCGACGGCACACTGCATCGTGACGACGTCAGCGCCGCAGTTGCGGACATGCGGGCCCACCTCTCCCTCTCGCCGGACGAGGACTACTTTTTGGCAAGGCTGTCCTTTCCATACCTCAAGCCGGACGACACCGCGAGCTTTGTCGCGGCCGCCGCTCGAGGCACCCAACAGAGTGAAATGGTCGTTACCCGAGAGGATTCGGAAGGCCACACATTCCATATCCGCCACGCGTTGAGCGCAAAGGAGGTAGGACGCCTCTACCGACTTTTCAACGCAGCCAAGCTCCAGGTCCAATTCCGACCCGAGCATCGCTTTCTGATCGCGATCGGCGATCGCGGCAATCTCCTCGGCGGGCTCTTTTACGAGGAGCAGCCGGAAGAACATACGGCCCATTTGGACAAGGTCGTGGTCGGTGACGGCCACAGGGGGGGCGGCATCGCGCGTGCACTCATCGAGGAACTCGGCAATCGTCTCCGCACCGCCGGTTACCGTTCGTTGACGACCGGGTTTTTCCGGCCACAGTTCTTCTATCGCCTCGGCTTCAAGGTCGAGCCGCGGTACGCTGGACTCATGCAATCGCTGGCCGTGGAGGATGAGGAGATCTGATGGCTGGTGGAATCCGCAAGCAATCCGAGGTCGTCTTCGATCGCCTCGAACAGAGTTGGGAAAAGCTAGCGACCCAGAAGAGGGTCGCTTCCACGCTGGTGATCGTCTTTCTCGTCGGTCTCGCGCTGGTCGAGGCACGACGTCTACCATGGCTATCGCCCGAACTCGCCGAGCGCCTCCCCTCCAATCATTTCGAGGCGATATTGCTGCCTTTCACACTGCTCCTGCTGGCCGAGGTCATATCCCTGGTTTTTGCCATAGCGCAATCGGTCGCTACAGCGGTCGGCAAGCAGCTCGAGATCATGTCCCTGATCCTCATCCGGCAGTCCTTCAAGGAGCTCACCCTCTTCCCCGAGCCGATAGTCTGGAGCACGACTTCCGGAGAGATCACCAAGCAGGTGCTGTACATCATCTCCGACGCCACTGGTGCCCTGCTGATCTTCGGCCTGTTAGCGGTTTATTTCCGCCTTCAGATCCACCAACCGATTTCGAGCGATCCGGACGAACAATCCAGCTTCGTCGGTGCCAAGAAGTTCATTGCATTGGTCCTGCTGGTCAGCCTGATCGTGATCGCGATCAACGTCGCATGGGCGTGGATTTCCACCGGCGAGGAACAGTCGTTCTTCGAGGTCTTTTATACCCTGCTGATTTTCGCCGACGTGCTCATCGTGTTGATCTCACTCCGCTACAGCGTGGCCTATCCAGTCGTGTTTCGATACTTCGGTTTCGCGGTGGCAACCGTGCTGATCCGCCTGGCACTGACCGCCCCCCGTGTAATCGATGCCGCTCTCGGCGTCACGGCAACCCTGTTCGCGATCGCACTGACCTGGGTCTACAACCGCACCAGCGGCGTGGAATAACCGTGCCGCTTCGTCACGTTGGGGTCTGCAACGATGGAACTTGTCGCATCAATATCTATATGGTAGGTTATGCGCAATTCGCGATGTAGTTCGTTAAGATGCGCAGCCCCAATCGCGACCGACACGCAAGGAGGAGCATGAAATGGTTTTGAGCGGACGCAAGATCTTGGTAGCTGAGGACGATCCCGACCAGATTGAATTCATCAAGACGGTGCTCGAAGACAAAGGCGCGGAAGTGATCACAGCTCAAAACGGCACAGACGCATTGGCAATGGCGCGGTCGGAAACCCCACACGCTATGACGCTCGACATCAGCATGCCGGGCATGGATGTCATGGAGCTCTTGACCGAGCTCAAGGGTGACCAGAGCCTCGAAGAAGTCAAAATCTGCATCATCAGCGGTCGGCCCGAGCTTCGTCTCATCCTTCAGGATCGGCACCTGAATGCCAACGCCTATCTCGACAAGCCGTTCACCGAAGAGCAGCTCGTGAAAAGCATCAAAGGTCTCCTCAACGGAAACGCGTGACGTCACATCTTGCTACAACGAGGCCCCCTCTTGCGAGGGGGCCTTTTTTGAGTCGATTGATCGATTCCTATCGATAGGCAAACCACATCGCGTAAACGATCAGAGCGATGAGCGTGAGGCCTGTGCCGAGCGCGATGAAGCCGAAAGTCTTGAACGCCTTTTCGAGCCGTTTCGGATACGGATCCAGCAATTTCGCTTCGATTTCCGCGATGCTGCCGCTCTCCATCAGGTCCTCATACTCGCCCGGTTTGTCGTGGCGCAACTCCTCGACCGGTACCCGACCGGTGAAGATGACGGGATCCATCGGGAACTTGTCCGGTCGGAAGTGAGTGTTGAAAAAATGAATCGTGAAGATGAACGCGACTGCCAGCAATGCTTCGTCAGAATGAATGATTGTTGCAACGTTGACCGACCATCCAGGCAGGAATCGGGTGAAGAACTCGGGAAACCACAACACCAAGCCCGTCGAGCCGATGACGAAGACGCCCCAGAAGACCGCAAAGTAGTCGAACTTCTCCCAGTAGGTGAAGCGGCCGTAATGGGGCCTCGGCCCCCGGCCGAAGAACCACTTGATCGACTCCCAGACCTGACGAATGTCGGTCAGATTGAACATCAACGAATTTTCGTCGAAGATGTAGCCAAGCCAACTCTTTCCTGACTCTCGTTTGCCCTTCCAAACTCGCCACAGATGGAACGCGAAGAGAGCCAGCAGCGTTACCGCGGCAAAACGGTGCAGGATCGCCATAGTAGCGAAGCCGCCCATTACTCTTGAAAGGAGGGTTGCCCATCCCATGTAGGAGAACTTGAGGGCCATGCCGGTCAATGCCAGGGTGAAGAACGACACCAGCATCACGAGGTGCATGATGCGATGCACGCTCGTGAACCGCTCGTACATCTTCTCTTCAGGCGCATGCTTGTGCTGCACCCACTTGTCCCTCGTCCGCAGCAGCCGCCACAGCCACGCCAGAGTATGGAGAATCGCGAAGGTCATGGTGCCGACCAGGAGAATCGTCATGAACCAGAAGGCATAGAAGAGGAACGGATACTTCTCCGGATCATGGTGGGTGGCATGGGTCAGGTAGCCGGCGAACTGCCGGTGGGCGCCCGGATGGCAGGTCGCGCAGGTACCCACCACGTTGTCGTGGCTCAATGTGGAATTGGGATTGTCCGGCGGCAGAATGTCGTGGGTGCCGTGACAGTCATAGCACTTTGCAGCGCCCTCGGAACCAAGCCGGGACACCTTGCCGTGGTATGTGTCGAAGAACGTGTCGGCCTCATCCTCATGACACCGTCCGCACTGCTCCATCATGGCCATGCGGAAGCCGGCCGCATCAGTGCGCGTGATCGTGTGCGAGGTGTGGCAGCTTTCACACGTCGGGAGCTCGCGTTCAGTGTCGCTGTTCCCCGGCCAGTGAATGCTGGTCTTGAACGTCTCTTCGATGCCGTGGTGACATTCGCCGCAAGTCGCGGCGACGTTCTCGGAGTTGACCGACGACGCCGGATCGGAGGCGGGCAGCTCGAGGTGGGCGGTGTGGCAATCCGTACAGGACGCCGAAACCACAAGCCCGCTCTCCAGCAGGCCCTTTCCATGGATGCTCATCACGTAGCTTCCGACAATATCCGGGATCTCGGACTCGATTCGCCTGGCCGCGACCTCACCTTGGCGGTGGCACTTGGCGCACAAATCCGGGACGTTTCTCGGATAGGTCGGAGAGGAGGGCAACGCGTCGTCCTCGGTCGCATGCTTGTCGTGACAGTCGAGGCAGACCGGAGCATCGGAATCGCCTTCGGCAGCCAGCTTGCCGTGAATCGACACTGTGTAGTTCCGAACGACTTCGGCGTGGCAGGTGCTGCAGTCAACCGGGGAGACAATCGTGTCGCACGCTCGTTCATGTGACGGGGTGACCTGGGTGTGACACTGTGCGCAGGCGACGCCCGCGTGGGAGCTGATGTTGTAAGCGGTTTCATCGACGAAGAGCGAAACAGCCCCGCCCGCCGTCTGCATCGACAGATCAGGATCGGCGTGGCACTGCAGACAGTTCCGGTTGGCCGCACCGAGCGCGGTCAAGGGTTCCCGGCGGATCTTGTGCGGCTGGTGGCACTCGACGCATGAGGGCACCTGGTTCGGCTTCTCCTCCCACAGTTTCCCCTCGACCACCTTGACGTGTACCTCCTCGATGCGGCGGTGACATTGCATGCAGGTCGTTGCGACGTTGGATCTGTGAATGCTCGAACGGGGATCGTTGTGGTCGAGGATGTCATGCGATGTGTGACAGGAGGTGCAGACCGCTGTGACCGTCAAACCCTTCTTGAAGAGACCCTCGCCGTGAATACTGAGGGAGTAGTTTTCGAGGATTCTGTCCTGGGGAATGTCATGTGTCAGGGAGACCTCGGTCCCCTCGTGGTGGCACCGTCCGCACAGCAGTGGAATATTCTGGCTTGAAGTCGGCGACGTCACATCCGTGTGCGGCAATATCGCATGATGTTCGTGGCAGGTCACACAGCTCGGCGCCAGAGCGTCTCCCCTGGCCGCCGCTCTCCCGTGCAGGCTGCGTCCGTGCTCGGTGGCCTGACGCGCATGGCACGTACCGCAGATTGCGACCTCTTCGTGTTCACCCCGCGGCGCGTGCATCCGGTGGCCTTTGTGGCAGGAGACGCAACCCGCAACCGGCCCGTCGCCGCTGGTGCGGCCGTGCGGACTTTTCGCGACGTCCCGCAGCGCTCGAGCGTGGCATCGTCCGCACAGCTCGCTCGAACGCGCGTCGCTGACCGGTGAAGCCTCATCGTCCGCGCTCAATACGTCGTGGGTTCCGTGACAGTTGATGCACCCGGCCGCCGGCGAAAGAGGATCCTTCGCCCACGCGGCGTGGGGACCGCTCGTAAACTCCTCCGCCACGTCATCGTGGCACAAGGAACAGTCGGCCGGCTCGAGCTCTTCTTCGTGCGGGAGTTCTGCGCCGTCCAGATCACCGTGGCAGTCGGTACACCCGAAGTCGGCATGCACCGATGCAGCGAAAGCCTCGGGATCCACAAAGACCGAAAACTCATAATCCCCCTTCTGCCCAACCAGCTCGGGGTCTTCGTGGCACATCAGACAGTCTTCGTTTTCCTGTCCATATGCGGTTCCGGCGAAACACGTCAGCATGAGAGCTGCACCGGCGATCGCGAGCCGGATCATTTGCCGCATATGCCTCTTGGGGACCATCTGCATTCGAGCCTCCCAGGTCGGGCCGGGCGCCCGGTTCCAGGCAATTTATCGCTATGTAACGAAATATTCAAGTTCATCTACGAAGGTGGAATTGAGACTGAATCCTGGGATTCAAATGAGTATAATTCCACCCGATTCTCGCATCTCATTTGAGTTTCAGGAGGGTCTCAGAATCTTATATGAAAAGTTGTTCAAGTGAATCTGAATTGATATTATCTGTTCGCCCAGCGAGTGCAGCGACTCGCCAGAAAGCGCAGAAGCACGACCTTCGGGAGGGATATGACCGCAATCACGGACGAACGCGAGAAGACCCTCGGCCGCCTATTCAACTACGCCAACAACGCCATCACGATCGCCGGGGTTCTGCTGACCACCATCTCGGGACTCCTGATCATCGTCTTTCTGATCGCCCAGCTGTGGGGTGGGCTGGACAACCCGTATATCGGGCTCTTCGCGTACGTCGTGCTGCCGGTCATTTTCGTTCTCGGCCTGATCGAAATCCCGATCGGCATGTGGCGGCGCCGAAGAAAACTCATAAAGGAAGGCGCCACCGAAGCCGAGCTCACGGCCTATCCGAAAATGGACTTCAACGATCAGCAGACGCGAAAAGTATGGACGATTTTCATTTTGCTGACCGTCGTGAACGCGGTAATACTCGGCGCCGCTTCGTTTTTCGCGGTCGAAGAGATGGAGACCGTCGAGTTCTGCGGCGAGACATGCCACACGGTGATGCAGCCGGAGTACACCGCCTACCAGGATTCTCCGCACTCTCGCGTCGCATGTGTCGATTGTCATATCGGCCCCGGGGCCTCGTGGTTCGTCAAATCGAAGTTGGATGGTCTCCGGCAGGTCTGGCACACGGCCCTCAACACGTACCCGCGACCCATCACCTCCCCGATCCATACCCTGCGCCCGGCCCGTGAAACCTGCGAACAGTGTCACTGGCCCAACAAGCACCACGGTGACAAGCTCAGGATCTTCTCGCGTTACAAGACTGATGAGGCCAACACGCCCTCCTACACCGCGATGCTGCTCCGCACCGGAGGCGGCAGTCTCGACATCGGCCGGGCGGATGGCATCCACTGGTGGCACATTTACTCCGACAACCGCATCCGCTACATCGCGGCGGACGAACGGCGTGAAGAGATCGCCTGGGTCGAGCTCACCACGCCGGACGGCGCGGTTCGCACCTACACCAGGGATGGCGACGAGCCTTCAATCGAAAAGATAGATGCGGAATCTCGGATCATGGATTGCGTCGACTGTCATAACCGCCCTACACACACCTTCCACTCTCCCGCCAAGGGCATCGACTGGATCATCGATACCCATCCGGAGCTTCGTTCGCTGCCGTACTTCAAAAAGCAGGCGGTGAAGGCCATCAGCGGCGAGTACGAAAGCCACGCAGCAGGGATTGCTGCGGTTCGCGACGCGCTGACCTCGTATTACAGCTCGGAGTATCCCGAGATCGCGTCCGCTCAGTCAGTCCTCGTTTCGAGAGGCGCCGATCTGGCCGCACTGGTCTACGGCAAAACGACCTTTCCGGAAATGGGCACGAATTGGAAGACCCATCCGAATCACATCGGCCACGATGATTTCCCGGGCTGCATGCGATGCCATGATGACGAGATGTCGACTGCCGACGGCGAACACACAATTCCGATGGATTGCGAGACCTGTCACGTCTTCCTGCTCGAGGACAGCCCGGAGTCACCCGATTTCGCTTATGCTCTGGAGCAAAACTGAGCTTCGGGTCGCTATACGCTGGATCGTGGCATCTCACCTGAGCCTGTAACTGAAAGGACTCCAATGGCGTCGGACTGTCGGCATGGATTGTTGGGGTATCATCCGCGCGGGCGGCATGGTAGGCTTCGCTCTCCCGAGGAGAGTCCGCATTCTGGAGTCCGATCGAAATGGAATGGCTTGAACAGAACATCGACGCCTATCGCATCGTTTCCGAAATCCTCGGTGAACTGCGCCAGGTGGTGAGGCAGAGGCTCGAGCAGATCCACGGCGACGAATGGTATCGCAAGGGCCTGCCCGAAGAGGTGTACAACCGGCTTGTCGCCGCCAAGGAGCGTGAGAAGTCCATCGACTGGTATGAAGGCCAATACCAACAGATCATGGACTATGCGGTCTTCGCCGATCTGATCGAGATCATCGAGTACGACCCAGAAGCCTTCCCCGTTTTTATGGAGCTCGCGCCCAGCGCGGCCCTCCTCACGGCGCGTTTTCTCGAGCTCGACGTGATGCGTGCGAAACTCGGACGGGCGCGTCCGATCAGTGAAACCGAGCTGTCGTTTCTCGGGACCTTTCACCTCCGTTTCAAAAAGGCGGCGCAGCAAGCCAAGGAGAAAGGGGCCGCCGTTCGTGCCGAGAATGAAAGCCCGCAGCCGTCAGTGCCTGAGATCGAACCACCACCACCTGGACCACCGTCGGAGCCGCGACCCGAGCCGGTATCTCCAGTTGAACCACCTCGGGATGCAGAACCCGAGTCGCCTCCACCGAAGCCGGCCGTTGAGGACCCCCCAGATAGTCCAGCCGGCACACCGGCCGAATCTGAGGCCACGGAAGACGCTGCTGCCTCCCCGCCTTCGGCCGAGGTAGATCCCGGACCCGCTGAGCCCGAAGTTGCGAAACCTGAATCCATCGAAGCGGAGCCATCCGAATCGCCTGAAGACAAGGATGAACCGGATGACGGGGTACCCGCGGTCAAGGAGAAAGAACCCCTGGAAGGCGCCAAGAAGCTCGAGCGTGCACTCCTCAGCAACGACCACAAGGCAGTTCTCCGTGAGCTCTACCGTGAGGTCACTGCAATTGCAGAGGGGGTGTGGTCAAGCGAGGTGACGCCCGCGCCACTGGTCTGGGAGCAGGTGACGGCCAGCGAATGGTACGAGGAGAACTTCTCACGCCTCGGTCTCCATCCGCTTTCTGTGTTTTACGAAGTCGCGTCCAAGGTCGACCGGAAGGTCGTGGAGGGCGCTGACCGCAGGGAGCTTCAGGAGTTCCTCAAAGAAACGAACTTCGCAAAGACTCTGTTGTCGCTGCGCGACATGTTTCAGGCCAACAACATATAAGAAATCGTGTCCTGAGATCATATTTCAGGCCACGAATTTTACGCCGGAGGGAATTGCTCGACGTAGGCGGCGTAGCGGCGGAGAATCCGCCGCGCATAGTTCGCACCGCGGCGACAACGGCACACGCCCGCGGGATAGCGGCGCGCGACCTCAGGATCATCCAGTAGCACCATCGCCGTTTCGACGGAGCCCTTCCATCGGTCCGGATCGAAACCCATGTCGCGTGCGAGGCGGCGGGCGTCGAAGACGTGCCGTGGACCGACGTTGTACGAGGCGATCGCCATCGCCACCTGATCCGGGAGATTGAGTTCCGCGAACTCGTCCATCAGTTGCCTGAGGTACCTGCCCCCAGCTTCCGCCCCCTCAAACGGGTCGTGTGGGTTGTCGACCCCGAGCTCCTGCCAGGTGAAAGGCATGAATTGAAACAGACCGGCAGAGCCTCCCGGGCCGACCGCATCTGGATCGAATCGAGACTCTTCGTACATGAGCGAGGCAAGAAGGCGCCAATCGATTTGATATCGATGCCCCACCCACTTCAAGAGCTCGTCGTACGGACTCAGAGCGCCGTCTGGGATCGGCAAAAGCGTCCGCTTGCGCCGCGGCTTCCACGAGCCGAGCTGGCTACGGACGAGCAGCCGCACGTGTCCGGACGATCGTGCCTCGCGAAGCCAACGGTTGACCGTTCGCTGGAGCACTGGCGAACCAGCATTCATGACCCACCGCAGCTCGACTCTCGGCAGCACGACAGGCCCGATTACGAGATCGGTGCGGTCAATTGATCCGAATTTCGCGGCGTCGTCGTCGACCACCGCCACCGGACTGTTACCCCGGGCCACATCCAGCATCGCAATAAACGCGTCCGCGCCGTTTGACGGAGGGGCGGCTCGCATCGGTGCAGCGAGCGGGAGCAATCGGCAGAGTTCTGCCACCGGCCGCGAAGCCGAAACCCGGACGCCGGCAAGGTCTTCAACGGCAGCCGGTTGGACGGCTCTCGCCGAAATAACACTCACGAGATTCACGCGTCGGTAGGAATCGCTCACCAAGAACGTCCGTCCGTCATTCGGTGAGATCGGTTCGTGCAGGGCGGCCAGATCCCCGTGCCCTCGTTCCAGCCAGTCCAACGGGTCAACCTCCGGCGGAGGTATTGAAAGGGCTAGGCGGAGCCGCTGGCTTCTGGCAAAGGTGAGGGCGAGGTCATACTCGAATCCTTCGAGTCCTCCCCGGTCTACGGTGCACGTAGTTGCCGAGTTTCGAGTGACCAGGCGCAGAACTCCAGCTTGACGGATTTCCTTCAGGTCCCTACACGCCTGTTCCGAATCTCCATCGGAGAGGACTCGTTGCGCAAAAAAGAATCGATCTATCGCGAGCCTCAGCTGCGGACTCTCTTCCCGCACTGCCCACACCAACGCACGTCTTTCAGCGACCGGCCCGATGATGAACATCCGTCTCGACGCGAGTTCTCTTCCAGCGATCCCGGAGTCCACTATCGTCAGGTCATAGCGCCCCCTTCGGGTCCGCCGGAGCATCTCCTCGAGGGGCACTTCCTCGGGCACATCCTCAATTCGCAGACGCTCTTCAGAGACGAACGAACGGAGGCTCGGGGTCAGAGAGGAGCGATGGAGATGCACGGTCGAGCCGCGGATATCGTCAAATGACTCAAAGCCGGAATCACGGCCGGCCACCAGGAGATCTTCGACCCGATCCACCGCGACCGTTCCTCGAATACCCTCATCGAGGAGAGATGCGGGCGAAAAACGGCTGACACCGATGTCTGCCAATCCATCGCGGACCATCGCCACGATCTGGTCGTGACGGTCGGCCTCGAACAAGTTCAACTCCACGCCAAGTCGCTTTGCCAGTTGCGCGAGGATGGTGGCCTCACCGTTTTCCTCCCCACCGTCTTCGACCGAGTTTTCGAAGCCCGGCCTGGCCACCACCCGCAGAACCCCGGCCTGGCGGATTTCGTCGATGTCGCCCATGCGACGCGGAGACCCCAAGCAGCCCAGACATGCCAGAGCAGCCCAGGCCACCGTTGCCCTCAAAACGGAGCCCGTCCTCACTCCATCACTCTACAGTGGTAGCCAACGGGTCCTGAGAACCCGATACTCATTTGCGATAAGATCGCCTGGTGACAAACGATGGAAACGGACCCAGAAATGTTGATTTGCGCCCACTGATTGCGCGCCTGAAAGAGGTCGAGCGCAAGTGTGGCTCGATGGGCAGCCGCAACGAGGAGTTCCCTTTGATGAAAGAGCGGCTGTCCTCGATCATCGCCCGGTTGGAAGCCGGAGAGGAACCCTCGGGAGATCCACTCGCGTTCCGCTCTATCGCCCGCGAGCTCTTCCCGGTAGCTCATCTATTCGAAAGTGTCGGTTTCACATCGGTGGGAAAAGAGATCAACCACGTCGAACGCGCACTGCAGGATCTCGAACCTCGGTCGGCGGCCAGCGTTTCGACGGAAATTCTGGATGGCGGATCGTCGACAAGCTCCGCTGCGATGACGGCGAAGACCTCCGATTCGGACTCCAGCCAAGATAACGACAGCGAGCAAGACGACACCGCGGAAAGCGAATCCGTTCCGATTCCTGTTGTTGTGGCCGCCATTTCTCTGGTCGTGGTGATGGTGATCGCGATAGCCCTCGTGCTCGAGATCGGACCGTTTGCGAAGGAACCGGGCAGCGAGCTGATTCTCCCACCACCGACGGCTGTACCGAAGCCCGCCCCAGACCCTCCGCCGGCGACACCGATAACGAAGGAACGGATGACTCCGGCCAGCGCTCCAGAGCGTCTCGCAGAAGCTCTATCGAACTCCCGACAGTCCCTCGAAGCCGGCGACCTCGATCGCGCGGTGAAGTACCTGTCCATCGCCACCGTGATCGACCCGAATGCCCCGGCCGTGCAGAGTGCTGCACGCGACATGGTCCGCCATCTTGTGGCCGAAGCCGATGTGGCTGCTTCCAAACGGAGATGGGAGGACGCAGCTCGTTCTCTCGCCCAGGCGCGAGGCGTGGCTGCTCGTTTCGATCTGGACACCGGTCCCATCGACAATGCGGACGTGCGCCACGCCGAAATGCAGCGCTATAGCCTCGTTCAGCCAGAGGACACGCGCATGCTTCGGGAGTCGATCGGGAAGCGCGTGGATGTCCGGCTTGACAACGGTTCCGTACTCGCTGCACGCATCGCCGGTCTTAGAGGTTCGACGTTGGTCCTCGACGTCGAAGACGACGTCGGAGGAGGAGTCGTCCGTTTTGTCGAGGAGGTTGCACTTTCTGATATCGACTGGGTCCGCGTCTGGGTGGACTGAGAGGCCTCAAGCTCACGACGCGGTGCCGCGGGTTCTTCTCAGCAGGACGCAGGTCCGAGCCAGGGACTATCAGGCGACAGGGCGTTCGGGCGGGATCACTGTTTGATCGCCGTCGGTGTGCTCACCGACGAGGTACAACGGCCGCCTCTTCACCTCGTCAAAAATGCGCGCCAGGTACTCGCCCATGATCCCGATCATCAGAAGCTGTACGCCGCCGAGGAAGAGAATCGACGCCATGAGGGAGGTATATCCGGGCCAGTTGATTCCCGTCGCCTTGAGAACCAGGACAACCACGATGTAGAGAAAGGCAAAGACCGACACCGCAAAGCCGGTCCAAGTGGCCAGGCGAAGAGGGAAGAACGAAAAGGACGTAATACCATCGAGCGCAAACCGCAGCATCTTCCGTACCGGGAACTTGGTCTCCCCCGCCTCGCGCGCCTGCCGTTTGTACATCACGGCAGACTGGCGAAATCCTATCCAGCTGACCAGACCTCGAATGAACCGATTGCGCTCGGGCATGGCTCGGAACGCCTCGACTGCTCGCGGTCCCATGAGTCGAAAATCACCGGTATCTACCGGAATCTCCACCGGTGTGATGCCGCGGAGAAGCCGATAGAAGATCTTCGCTGTTGCGAGCTTGAACCAGGTCTCACCTTCGCGTTCCTCGCGCTGCCCGTACACAACCTCGGAGCCCTCGCGCCACCGGTCGACCATTTGCGGGATGACCTCCGGCGGATCCTGGAGGTCGCCGTCGATGATCACGACTCCGGTTCCCCGCGCCGCGTCGACGCCAGCGGTCAGCGCAGCCTGGTGACCGAAGTTCCTTGCGAACCTCAGGCCGCGGACGCGTGGATCTCGCGCAGCGAGCTCAGAGATCTTCTCCCAGCTCGAATCCGATGAGCCGTCGTCGACGTACAGGATCTCGAGTCCAGACACCTGGCCATCGAGGACAGCGAGCAGACGCTCATACATCGGCAGGATGTTGATCTCCTCGTTGTACACGGGGATCACGACGCTGAGTTCAGGCTGGTCCGACTTCACCAAACCATCATAACCGCACGCTCGGTATCTTACCGAGCATCGGGCGTGGCGAAACGGACCAGGATCCCGCCGTCCTTTTCGAAAACGACGTCTCCAGCCGCTGCTACCGCTCGGAGTTGATCTGGCGAATAATCCTCGTGTTCGAGCGAACCGATCGCCACGAGGTCGATTCCGGCATCATGGGCGAGCCGCCGCACCTCTGTGGGATCTGCACATGAGTAGAGGCGCGATACGAGTTCATGCCTGCGATCAGTCTCCTCGAGAATGTCGTTACCCCGCCATACCGACTCGTGATTCGCCCACCCCAGATAGGCGGGCACACCCGAAGCTGCCGAGAGGCGGGCGTACTCCGTGTATGCACCGCCAACAGCCTCGATCATCTGCGTTCCAGGTGGTTCGCGCCGCAGGGCCCTGACAAGAGCCTGATCCCCCGGAGACATCCACGCGATGCCATCGAGGCCTCGTTCTTCGGCCTTGAGCTGTTGCACGATGACGCCGACCAGATGCGGCAGAGCGAGAACCACACAGATCCCGAGGACCGCCACGCGTGCTGCCGGGCGACGCAAACCGAGGTGCAACATGACCGGCAGGGAAATGGCGAGCAGCGGCCAGGCCTGGATGTACGCCTTGAAGACAGTATTCATTCGATGGAGCGCATCTCCGTAGTTGTCGGCAACGTAAAGTACCTCGGGCACCAGCAGCAGGAAGATGCCGAGTGCGGCCAACGCGAGGACAGGCCGGTCGCTCCCCGCACCTGCTCCGATCGCGGACACGACCAGAATCAACAGGACGACCGCGAGAATGACCGATGTCGGCCGTCCGGTCGCCGCCGCTAGTACCGCGGTGGCGGCCAAAACAAGCAGCAGCACGGAGCGTGACACCACCGGATCGGTTCCCAACATCGAACCGAGAAGAGCGAAGGCGGCGATACACACCGGGACCAGCAGGCAACCGGCATAGAGCAGCAGGTGGCCCGGATCGGTCCACGCGAACACCGGCTTGATGCCCTGAAAGAATGGTTCAAACCCGAGGTGGAACGGTGCTGTGGCCAGCCAGCCGCAGAGAGCTACGGCGGCAATCGACAACCACCTGCGAACTCCCTCCCCAATCGGCCAGTGCCAGCGATCGCCGCTTGCGACCAGAAGCAACGCGATCGCGGCCAGAGTCGGTGGCATGGCCCATGGGTTCGCTGCCCAGGTCACACCGAAGAGCAGGCCCAGGGACACGACCTGAAGAACATCGGGCCCTTTTTTCCCCGCCTGCCAGGCCAACAACAATGCGAGGCATGTCAAAGGCATCGAAAGCAGATGAGGATGGAGATCGCCAAGATGAAACGTGAACAGCGGCCATTCCGTGATCGTGTCAGGAATCTGTCGCGATGATTGCCAGTAATCGAGCCCGGCGATGTTTTGCCCTGCAAACAGCTGTCGCATTCCGTCCGGTGTTCCCGCGAGGAGCCCGAAGAAAGTCACAAGCAAACCAGAGACGTGACTGCCTCCCGCGCGTCGACCCAACATCCAAAGCAGCGAACCGACCATCCCACCGATGATGCCGACAATCAGGTTGTAGCCAAACTCCAGCGGCAGGCCGCTCAGCCATAACGGAATCGTCCATAACAGCGCCCCCCAGTAGTAATACGGGAGAACCTCGCCCGCGAGCCACATATCGGGCGGCGGAAAACTTTCGCCCCGAAGCAAGGTCGCAAATATCCCCATATCCATCGGCTTCTCGGTGAAGGAAATCTGAGGATGATCGAGGCGAATGAAGATGATTATCGCCGCGACCACGAGGAAAATGGCCTCTGCAGCGAGGACGCTCCGCCATTCCCGTCGACGCCACACCTCCCGGGTCCCGACCGCCGCCAACAACACGAGGGCGACAGCACCGACGACCTTCCACTGGCGCAACCCGAGCACGCCAGTCCACCAGGCCGGAAGGGCCACCAGCAGGAGGCCGGCCACTCGTCCACCAGCCCACGATTCGAGGTCGTCCAGGCCGAGGCGAACCAGCACGCCATACCCGCCGAGCCCTGCAACCGTGACCGCCAACAGGAAAAATAGGATGGTCATGCTTGAACTCATTGTAGCCCTATGGTGCAGAGGCGGGAAAAGGTGGTTTGGGAAAGGTCTCCCCTGCCGCCTGCCTCAACCGGCGCGCTCAATCTCCAGGAGGTGTTGCACCAGCACCTCGGCCAGCTCCTCGCCCAGGCGCAGAAAGACGGCGACGCCCGTCTGACCCAGGTCGTCTTCGTGAACGCCAGCCGTCACCACCGTGACCCGCCCCAGCGCTTGGGTGACGCGTGAGGCGATCCCGCGGGCAATCGGTTCCTCTTTGTGCGGTGGGATGGTGAGCACCGAGCAGGAAGCTGACCGCGCCTCCGGTCGGTTCTTCGAGTGAATCGGCTGGGCCAGCACGACGCAGCCAACATGTGGCCGATCTCCTCCTCCAACGACGATTACGAAATCCTCACCGGCCTCGGCCACGCGCGCCCACAACTCGCGCCCGCTCTCACCATCCTCGACCCTCACTCGTGTTCCTCGCACGACGACCTCCGTTCACTATATGATCGGCATTGTATTTCGTTCGCTTCGGGGAGACGGATGAAAGCGAGGCAGAATACCAGGGCTGTTGCGGTAGGCGACCTCACCATCGGTGGCGGCGCTCCCATCGTGGTCCAGACGATGACCGACACCGACACTGCCGACGCGGAAGCGACTGCCGCCCAATGCATCGAGCTCGCCGACGCCGGAGCAGAGCTGGTGCGCGTTTCGATCGACACCGCCGAGGCGGCTGCCGCTGTTCCCGAGATACGGCACCGCCTTGATGATCTGGGGCGAAACACACCCTTGGTCGGTGACTTCCACTTCAACGGCCACCAGCTCCTCAGGGAGTTTCCGGGCTGCGCGGCGTCGCTCTCCAAGTACCGCATCAATCCGGGAACCGTTGGCAAGGGATTGCCCCGAGATAGGCATTTTGCAGAGATCTGCGAGATCGCCCTGGATCACGGCGTGCCGATCAGGATTGGGGTCAACGCAGGATCATTGGATTCAGGCCTCCTCGCCTCGCGGATGGAAGATAACGCGGGCCGCCAACGCAGCTTGAGCTCGACCGAGATCGTTGACGAATGCATCGTCCTGTCGGCCCTGCGATCGGTCGAGGCTGCCCTCGATGCAGGCCTCACGGAAGACTGCATCGTGCTCTCGGCCAAGCTTTCCTCCCCGCCGCGCCTGATATCGGTCTACCGAAATCTGGCCGCACGCACCGATCAACCTCTTCACGTCGGCCTGACCGAGGCCGGCATGGGAGTTCGAGGACTGACCTGGTCATCGACCGCTCTGGCGGTGCTTTTGGCCGAAGGCATCGGCGACACGATCCGCGTTTCCCTGACACCGGAACCCGACAGAGGTCGAACTGACGAGGTGCGGGCGGCCTGCGAGATTCTCCAGGCTCTGGGGCTGCGCTCGTTCGCCCCGTCGGTCACCGCCTGCCCGGGTTGCGGCCGTACTGCCAACAACCGGTTTCAGGAGTTGACGTCATCAGTCGAGGGGCACGTCAGCGCACGGCTCGCTGTTTGGCGGCAGAATCGTCCCGGCTTCGAGGACATGACACTCGCAGTCATGGGATGTGTCGTGAACGGGCCCGGAGAATCAAAGGCCGCGGATATCGGCATCAGCCTGCCGGGCAAAGGCGAAGAGCCCCGATGCCCGGTCTATGTGGGCGGGCGGCTGCTCACGACATTGCAGGGGACGCCGAACGAGATCGCAGCCAGCTTCCTCGAAATCGTCGACGACTACGTGGAGCGCAAATACCCGGGAGGTGCCCAGTGATCCGAACATCCGTTTTCTTCGCCCTGTTGCCGTTGATCTTTGTCTTCGTGACCGGGTTCACCTCCGAAGTGCAAGGCCCCACCCGCGCCGAGGTCGAGGCGATGATGGGAATGCGCTCCGACGGAGACCGGGTTCGCGGGCAGATGGACACCGTTGGATTCGTGGTTGACGAGCGCGCAGCGGAAGAGGTCGTTTCAACCGCAATCGCGCTCGAGGAAAAAAGCCTCGCGGTGCAGGATCAACGCCTCGGAGGCACCGGTGGCGGGCGTTTCATCGGTGGCGTCTGCCCGCACGACGACCACCTCTACGCGAGCCGCGTCTACGTCCACCTCACCGAACGCATCGACGCGCCAGTCGTTCTGCTGATCGGCGTGTTTCACAGGGCAAAGGCATGGGATCTTCGTAATCGCATCGTTTTCGACCGATTCGAAGCGTGGCACGGTCCCTGGGGCGACATCGAGGTCGATCCACTGCGCGCCAATCTGATCGACGCTCTCCCGGCCCAGAGTTTCGTCGTCGACAATGCCATGCATTGTCGCGAACACTCCCTGGAGGCGATCATTCCTTTTCTCCAGAAAAATCATCCGACGAGAACCATCGTGCCGATCCTGGTGCCGCACATGGGATGGAACCGCATGGGAGAATTGTCGGACCAGCTGGCCGGCGCACTCGCGGACATCATGAACGCCAGAAAGTGGCGACTTGGGAAAGATGTCGCGGTGGTCGTTTCGAGTGACGCCGTGCATTACGGACCAGACTTCGATCACGCACCGTTCGGGACCGACGCCCGGGCCTACGAGCAGGCCGTCGCGCGTGATCTTCGGCTTGCCGGCGAGTATCTCACCGGCCCTCTCGACTCACGGAAGCTCCACGGTTTCTTCGACACTCTCGTGGACTCCGCCGACCTCGAGTACCGCCTGCCGTGGTGCGGCCGATTCTCGATTCCCTTCGGGCTCGAGCTCTTGCGCAAGGTTTCGCTGGCTGTAGAAGGCTCGGTTCCGCAGGGCGAATTGCTGAGGTACGGGACCAGCATCTCCGAACCCGAGCTCCCGGTTTCAGAGGCGGTGCGTGCTACTGGCCTCGGCTACACTGCGCCCTCGAATCTCCACCATTGGGTCGGCTACGCCGCCGTCGGATACTCCATGCCGGAGCGCTGAAAGGCGAACAGTTCCGGTGCTTAGGACCAGACCAGCCACAGATCTAGGACGGTGATATCCGCCTTCTTCGCCTTGATCGCCTTCTCCTCGATCTGTTCCGCCTTCTCTTCGGACTCTGATGCGATCCGGTCGATCTCCTGCTGGAGCTCGCCCGCGAGCGAATCGAGCTCGTCCTGGATGCGCTCGATCTCGTGCAGGGACTCGGTGACCGCCCCCTCCGCCGTTTTACGCATGCGACGCTTGCTGGCAGTGGATTTCATCTTCGAAGCAGCCTTCTTCGACGCCGAGCGTGCGGATCGGGATCCGAGCAGCACGTCGAACAGGCCCTCGACGATGCCCATCTTCTCCTCCGCCTTCCTCGCATCGAGTCGGGTTTGATCCCTGTCGAGCTCGTCACGCTCCCGGTCGAGCCGCTTGCGAAGGGTTTTCATCTTTCCCTCGTAACGCGCACGAACACGATCCTGGGTTTGGTCGTCCGCCGTGTCGGCGGCCTGCAGGCATCGGGAGACGAACCCCTCTCGTGTTTCGTTTTCCTCCGCCACCATCTTGAGGTTCTCGTTGACCAGCATTATCAGCGGGCGGCGTGCGCGCCAGGCGACGAAATCTCTCTCCGCCATTTCCAGCTCACCTGAAAGCTGGCCAGGTGCTGCCGCCGGGAAACGCATTCCATCAGGAGGATCGTCCACTAGGCGCGGCGCTCCCTGCAGGAGCTCCCCATCCTCCCATTCGATACGACCGTCGTCATCAATCGGGAATCGCCAGACCTCCTCCAGCTCGCGATACAGGTCGAGGGTGACTCTTTCGACGCTGAGTCGATCGTGCACTACCACCGCGGGCACAGCCAGCCCGGTGGCTCCGGCGGCATAGGATACTTGAACGGAAGCCGGTATTACCGGCGCTTTCGCTGCAGAATCCGGCCTCGTCTCCTCCTGCCTCACGGGCTCTGACCTGTGCTGGGCCGACTGTCTTTCGATCAACGGCCCCATTTCGGCAAGTGTGACCGGACCTCTGAGATAACTCATCGCCCATCGCGAGGAAAACGCGCGAAACGGTTGCTCGTCGCGGACATCCGTCAGCAGAAACTCGCGTTTTCCAAGCGCAGCCACGGCATCATCCGCTTCCCGGCCGTCCAGAAGATTCGACATCCCGAGGCCCTCGAGCGCGCGCTCCCGGTCCCTGTCAGTGATGAGCCGCCCAACCAGCTTGATACCGGCATTGCCGAGCGCCTTGTAGTCGAGGTCGACCGGATTTTGGGTCGCCATCCACGCACCCACTCCGTATGCGCGCCCCTGCTTGAACAGGGTCAGCAGAGGGGCCTTGGTGGGAGGATTCCTGGGATACGGGGGGATGATGCCCTGCACCTCGTCCATGTACATCAGCGCCCGCAGCCGCGAAGACGCGGGCTGCCGACGCATCCAGGCGACAAGCTCGGAGGTCAGCAGGCCGATGATGAACAGGCGCTCACGCTCGTCAAGATGTGCCACCGAGACGATGCTGGCTCGGGGATTGGCGGCGTCACCCAGGAGATGTTCCATGTCCATCGGCATGCCCTCGGTCCAGGCCGAGAACGCCGGGCTCGCCAGCAGGGTATTGAGCCGCATGACAAGCTTCATGCGGTCGTCTCGCGGGAAGTAACTCTCCATCGGCAGGGCGCCGAGCGTGTCCATCGGGGGGTCCGCGAGGCTCGAGAGGAGGCCCGGCAAGTCGAGGGGTTCCGCCCTTCGCCAATGTTCGAGGATGACCGAGGCGGTAAGGGCATGATCTCTATCGGATAACGGGTCGCCGCCGAGCCCGACCAGCGAGAGAATGGCGGATGCGACACCGTTAACCCGATCAGTGGCGGCATCCGGATCGCCGTCAGGGTCCCACCCTTCGGGCGCGCTGAGCGCGGGCAGAATATCGACAGGCGCCACCGAACCTGCACCCGGCGTCAACAGCTGCCAGGCAACGCCGTCCTGCACTCGGCGCATGTCATCCGGCCCGAGCCCCGATCCTTCCAATCCTTTGCGCCAGAATTCGGCCTGCTCGGAGGCCACCTCCATGCGGTCACGGCCCACGACCGCATCGGGCGGCAACCACGGTGCAAATTCTTCACCGGACAGGGACGGGAAGTTGAGCAGGAGATCGACCATGTCCCCCTTGAGGTCAATGACCAGCAGAGGGATGCCCAGTGCGCCGAGTTCCTCGAGGGCCACGATCCCGAGACCGGTTTTCCCGGACCCGGTCATCCCCACGCATACCGCGTGTGTAGTCAGGTGATTCATATCGAGGGTCTCGCGCTCGCCCGCGGCGATCTCTGTGCCCAGGTAAAGGTCATGTTCTGCCATTCGGCGCTCCTGTCGTGCGGTGCTTCTGCGTTTCGAGAATTATAACTACTCGCAAAATCGAAATCGCGTTGCTATAGTGTCCGCCACACTACCGCGCAAGGAAAGGAGCGCCAGACATGGGACTGTTCGATATGTTCGGCAAAGGCCTCGACGAGAAGGTGGGCGACGCGCTCAAGGAGATCGAGGCAACGACCCCGGGCGTGAGCGACCTCGGCGCCGAAATACACGACGAGACCGTCACGCTCACAGGAACAGCAACCAGCCGCGAAGCCGCCGATGCCGTGATGACCAGGCTCGACGCAGAGGTCAAGACGGATAACATCGTCAACGCCATAAAGGTCGAGAAACCGGCCCCACCCGAGCCGGAACCGGCACCCGCGCCCGAGGTCCGCACATACACGGTGCAACCGGGTGACACTCTCGGCGCGATCGCTCAGCAACACTATGGCAGGGCAAGCGACTACATGAAGATCTACGAGGCGAACCGGGACATCCTCGATAACCCGGATCTCATCAAACCCGGTCAAGAGCTGAAGATTCCGTAATACGCGGAGTCTTCAGCCGGCGACAACGCGACAGCCGACCTCCTCGATATCGGCCGCAACCACGCGCCCGGTGACGGAAGCCGCCTGCAGCGCTTGTGAAATCACCTCGCGTGATTTCCGGGGGTGCCAGACCAGCACACTGCCGCCGCCGCCGGCACCGCATGCCTTGATCGCCGCAGCGCCCGCCGCGATCCCCGCGTCCACCACGGACTCGAGATCCGGCGGGCATACTTCAGGCGCCAGCCGCTTGCGTGCCTCCCACTCCGCAGCGATCGCCTCACCAACCCCATGCTCGTCTCGGGCTAGCAATTCCTTCCTGCAATACCGCGCAGCATCCGCAATTGCCCCCAGGGCGTCGGTGGTGTTGCGGTCGAGATCGAGTCGTCGGCGAATGACCTGCCAGTTGACCATACCCGAGTGATGCGAAATCCCGGTGTCGAAGATGGTCAGCCGGTCTCCCACCCAGCGAGGCTGGACGGGGAGTGGCTCGACTCGCTCGCCTCCCGGTTCATGGTGGATGGCGAGCACGCCGCCCCGTACGGACGCCCAGTGATCCTGAAGGCCGGTGGGTACTCCGAGAATTCGTGCCTCCAGATCGCGCGCGAGCATGACCAGCCGTTCGTCGGGCATGTCCTCCCCGAGTGCTGCGAGTATGCCGCGTGCGAGCGCAACCGCATAAGCGGAGGAACCACCGAGGCCGGAGCCCAGCGATGCCTGCGAATGAACACGCACGCGAACCCCGCCGGCCGGTCGAATGGCGAGTGCAACCGCGGCTGACAGATCCGTTGCCTCGGCCGACCGGTCAAGACGGTTCCAGTCCGCATCGCCCAACGCGTGCCAGACCTCTCCTTCGGGCGCTTCGAGATCGACATCCATCCGAACCATCACCGGGATCGCTGCGTTGACCGTCACCGATCCCGGGTGCAGCATCCCCAACGGCCAGATATCGAGCGTCCCGCCCGCCAGGTCCGCACGGCAGGGAGATTCGACCCGCATGGTGGCGTTCAACAGCGCGCTCCGACTGGAGGAGGTTCATTCTCGATGAGCGAAAGAACGGCCAACGCGTGCGACAGGAAGCGCTGTAACCGTTCTTCCGAGAGTGGTTTCACGGGTGGTGACGATATCCTCAGCGGATTGATCCACTTGCCGTTCAGGGTCACGCGGTAGTCGAGGTGGGGGCCGGTGGAAAGTCCGGTCGAGCCGACGTATCCGATGACCTGACCCTGGCTCACGCGAGCCCCTCGTCGAATTCCTTTGCCGTATCGGCTGAGATGCAGGTAGTTGGTCTGGTACCCGTTGGTATGCCGGACCGTCACCATGTTTCCGCCGCCACCTTTACGTCCGGCGAAAGTGACGGTCCCGTCGGCTGTGACCAGAACGGGGGTTCCAACTGGTGCGCCATAGTCAACTCCGTAGTGCGGCATGCGTCGCCGCAATACCGGGTGGAACCGACTCATGCTGAAGCGGGACGTAACTCTGCTGAACTTGAGCGGCGATCGCAGGAACTGTTTGCGAAGCGGCCGGCCCTCTAGATCGTAGTAACCAAGACGCCCTTCATCGTCGGGGTATGCGACCGCATTGAGGGTTCGATCACCGTTGACGAAACGCGCCGCGTACAGCGTTCCCCAACCGTAGAAATCGCCTTCGATCATCTGCCGTTCGGCCACCACGACGAATGTATCGCCCTTGCGCAGGTCACGCAGGAAATCAACGTCCCACTGATAGACCTCAGCCATGCGCACCGCCAGCTCCGGTCCACCTCCCGCTTGTTCCACCGCACCGAAGAGAGACGATTCGATGACTCCCTCGAGCCGCACGACGTCACTTTCGATCGGTCGCTCGATACGCGAAACGACGATGCCATCCGGGCCCGCCGCGAAGTGCAACTCGTTTCGCCGGTCGATCATGATTTCGAGTCGCTCGAGCGTACCCGACGGTGAGCAGATACCGCGAAACTCGGTGCCCGGAAACAGCCGCCTGGGATCCATCTCGGACACCACCGCATCGCGCCACTGCGTCCAGTCCTCCCCCGCCAACCGTTGGCACACGCTTTCAATTGTGTCTCCCGAAACAACGACGGTGCGGACCGGTGGATGAAAGGCGGTGAGCCGAGCCACATCAACCGGCTCGATGGTTGCAGCGGTGGAGTTTTCGCCGCCGCAGCTCGCGGCTGACAAGATTACGCCCGCAGACAGCGCGAAGGTGAGCACTGTGATCAGTGCGGAATACCGATGCACGATTGAATTCAAGGACTTTTCCACCGATCAACCTCGTCGGGTACGGCCGCCAGCCTGCCCAGCGATTCGCCGTTCGCAGCTACGATGAGCAGGGAAGGCACATCGATCACCCGGTACCGCTTCAGGAGAGCGCCATGTCGGTCGTGAAGCCATGCGATTTCGCGATCGCTCAGCGCCCTCCTGCCTTCCTCGAGCGTCTCTTGTACGTCCAGCAGCACCAGATTCAGACCCTTTTCCTCACAGGCCGCCTTCAGCGCAGGGTAGCGATCGATGGTCGTTATGGCGTCGGGTGCCCACGAGGCCCAAACCAGGACGGCAACGGGTCCGCGTTTGCTCACCCAATCCGACCACTCGACCGGCGCACCGGAAACTCCGTCGACCAGGCGAGGATTGGCTGCGGACAGGACCACCGACGATGTCAGCAGGACGAGGAACGCCCTCAGGCGTCGCCTTCTCATGCGAGCAGTATATCTCGCCTCTCCCGTAGTCACCCGGATTGATTGCCGTGATGCGGCAAGAACGGGTACACTCTGCCCGGGAGGCCCGATGGACCAGACTTCCTCGCAAATCGCTGCCGACTTTGACACCGACTTCGCAGTCGTGGGCTCGGGCTTCGGCGGCTCAGTTGCAGCTCACCGCCTGACCGAGAAGGGCTACAGCGTGACGGTCTTCGAGAAGGGCAGACGGTGGCGCCCCGAGGAGTTTCCGAACACCAACTGGAATATCCGCAAGTCCTTTTGGTTGCCGAAGATCGGCTGCCGAGGCATATTCGGGCTGAGGCTCCTCCGGGAGGCGCTCGTTCTTCACGGCGTCGGCGTCGGAGGCGGCAGCCTGGTGTATGCGAATACCCTCTTCGACGCTCCGGACACGGTCTGGGATGATCCTCAGTGGAAGGGACTGGAAGACTGGCGCGCAATCATGCCGGAGCATTACGACACGGCGCGAAGGATGCTCGGTGTCACCGAAAACCCAAAGCTCGGGCCGGCCGACAAAGCGCTTCGTCGTGCCGCAGCGCGGCGGGGACGGGCGCACACCTTTCAAAATACACCGGTCGGCGTTTTCTTCGGAGAGCCGGAGGTCACTGTTCCCGATCCGTATTTTGACGGCGCTGGCCCCGACCGCACCGGCTGCACCTTTTGCGGAGGGTGCATGGTCGGTTGTCGCCCGGGAGCCAAGAACACACTGGACAAGAATTATCTGTACCTTGCAGAGAAAAACGGCGCCAGGGTCGTCGCCGATACGAGAGTGGACCTTGTCGAAGCCCTGACGACCGGAGGGTACCGGCTGCGCTGGACCCGTCAAAACGGCCTCTTCTCCACTGAGCGCGGAGCGCTGACCGCCCGCAGGGTAGTTTTCTCCGGCGGAGTGTTGGGAACCGTCCGCCTGCTCATGGAATGCAAGGAGAGAGGGGCTCTTCCGCATATCTCAGACGAGCTCGGCAACATCGTGCGCACCAACTCGGAAGCCCTCCTCGGCATGACCTCACGTAGCCGGAAGGACCTTTCCGAGGGCATCGCCATCGCTGCCAAGGTCGAGATCGACGATCAGACGCATTTCGAATGCGTACGATTCTCCAAGGGTTCCGATGTCATGCTCCTTCTGGGAACACCCCTCACCGACGGCGGCCCGGGCATGCCCCGCCAGCTCAAATGGCTCGGCAATATCTTCCGGCACCCGATTGATTTTCTCCGTATTCTCAAGCCGTGGGGCAAGGCGGAGACCGGCACCGTTCTGATGGCCATGCAGACCGCCGACAATCACACGCGGCTGGTCCGCAAGCGGCAGATCCTGTGGCCATTCAGCCGAACCCTCACCACCCAGCCAGACACCAGCCAACCCGGTATTCCTTCGTACATACCGGTGGCCAACGAGATAGCCCGTGAGGTGGCCAAAGACCTCGATGCGATTCCCCAATCGACCTATAACGAGGTTCTCCTGGATACCTCATCGACCGCCCACATTCTCGGAGGCTGCGGAATAGGTAGCGGCCCGGAGAACGGAGTCATCGACTCCTCGGGACGCGTTTTCGGCCATGCAGGCCTGTACGTCATGGATGGATCCATGATCGGCGCCAATCTCGGTGTCAACCCGTCACTGACCATCACCGCGCTCGCGGAGCACGTGTGTTCGAGGATACCCGCGAAAGGCGTTTGAACGTAAAACGTTCAACGTTCTAAGGTGTTGACGATTCAACGTTCGAACGGTGGTGGTATACCATCCACCCTCATGAAACCTACAGGATCCGTCGCAGCAATCTTCGAACGGCAGTGGCTGCACATCCTGTTTCTGGTCATCGCCCTGCCAGTGCTGTGGCTGATGGCCATGAACTGCGGCTGCTTCCATCGCGGCGAGCTGTGGGGTGTCAGCACCTGGAACTGGTTCTGGATCGCGATCGAGATCCCGATCTTGCATCAGGTCTTCGTCTGGTTCTGCTGGCGCACCGAGCTCCATCGGGGCCTCCTGAGCCGGCTTTTCGGCGAGCATGCGTTCGCGATCTATGCGGCGGTCTTTGCCATATTGCTACTCGGCCGTTTGCTCGTGGTCACGGCCCTCGCCATCGCCTCGCAGGAGACTCTTCCCGTCAACCAGAATCTGCTCAAGGTCGCGGCCGTAGCCGTCGCCACTCCAGTGGTCTACCTCGTGTACTCGGTGATCCGGTACTTCGGCATTCTGCGAGCGTTCGGCAAGGATCATTTCGACCGGAGCTACCGATCGCGGCCGCTTGTCCGCCGGGGAATCTTTCGTCTCACGTCCAACGGGATGTACACCTTTGGAATGTTGATTCTCTATGTTCCGGCTCTATGGTTGGCTTCCCGACCCGCGCTGGTGGCAGCGGTCTTCGCCCATCTCTATATCTGGGTCCACTTCGTCACGACCGAGTTGCCGGACATGCGGCGCATCTACCGCGACCCACCACCTCCGTGACGGCAACGATCGACGTCCGCAGAGCGCGCCGATTGGCCCTGTGCCGCGCCGGGCTGCTCAAGCCGGAGTGGACCGGCATGCCGCGACGTGCTTCCGGGCGCGGCAAGCGGGCGCGGGAGGCGGCCCGTCGGATCATCGCCCGATTTGGCTACCTCCAGCTCGATACCGTATCGGTCGCCGGCGCGCGCAGCCACTCGATCGTGCTCCACTCGAGACTCGAGGCGTTCGAGACCCCTTTCGCGGAGGAGCTGCTCCAACCCGGCGCGCCCATCTTCGAGTACTGGGGGCACGAGGCGAGCTGGATTCCGATCGAGCTCTACCCGACGTTCGGCTTCCGCCGCGACGAGTTCGCACGCACTCCGCCGTGGTGGGGCGACCTGGTCGGCGACAATCCCGAGGTGGCCGAGGATCTCAGGCGCCGTATCCGAGAAGAAGGGCCACTTCGCTCCCTCGAAATGGAGGGGTGCGGCGGCCAGGGTTGGTGGGACCTCAAGTTGGCCAAGAAGGTCGCTTGGGCGATGTGGTCCTCGGGTGAGCTCGCGATTCGCGAACGAGTGAACTTCCAACGCACCTATGATTTCGCCGAAAGGGTGGTTCCGGAACGCTGGCGCCGGCAGAGGGTGAACAAAGAGACGGCGATCGAAATCCTCGTTCTCCGCGCCCTCGCCGGCCACGGCTGGGCAGCGACCGGTACGATCGCCCAGACCTTTCGGCTCCCCCAGAAGGACGTCGTCCCGGCCCTCGAGCGACTTGTCTCCTCGGGCGACGTGGTTCGGTGCGCCGTGCAGGTGGACCACGGACGAGCGAGTCGCGGATGGATTCGGCCCGCCGATCTCGAGCTCGCCTCGAGGTTGGAAACTGTCCGTCCGCGAAAGGACCGCGGAGTTCTGCTCTCACCTTTCGACCCGGTCCTCTGGGACCGCAAACGCGTCCAATTGCTCTTCAGTTTCCACCAGATGCTCGAGATCTTCAAACCGGCCGCCAAGAGGATCTACGGCTACTACTGTCTTCCGGTGCTGGCCGGGGAACGCCTGGTCGCGCGCTACGACCTGAAAGCGAAGCGCAAGGAAGGAACGCTCGAAATCCTGTCCCTGCATTACGAAGGCGACGATCCAGCCAAACCGGCCACGCCAGACGCCGGCGAAGCTGCGCGCACCGCGCTCGACCGGTATGCACAATCTGTCGGTCTGGAGGTCGGGTCCTCGACTCCGCAATGACCCTCCCGCACGCTTTTCGATCGATGAGGCTTCGCCCGGCTGCCGCCAACCTTGTCGATGAACGACTCAGCTCCCGATTGAGCTCGACCAGCGGCCGGCATCGCCCGATTCGAAGGGGTCGGTGAATATCGAGCTCGGGCTGACGAATCTGTAAAGTGTGCCGTCGTCGACGTCGGTCAGGTAGAGTTCCCCCCCGTCGTCTTCACCAAAGGACGAAAGCCCGAAGCCAATTGCCGTCCAATCGTTCGCCAACCACCCGCCAGAGTCCTCGGCGAACCAGATCCTCCCCGAACAGTAGTCGCCGAACACGTACATTCCGTGGAGGCCCGGAATATCTCCGCGGTAGACGAAGCCGCCGGTCACCGAACATTCCGGTGAATGCCCGTAAACCAGGATCGGCGGGGTCAGCGGTTGCCCGTCGCAGGGGTTGAAGTTCGGCGTTTGATCTCCCTCCATGCAACTCCAACCGTAGTTCTCCCCGCCTCCGCTCGCGGCCGGCTGGAGGTCCACCTCCTCCACGTTGTTCTGTCCGACATCTCCGATATAGAGGTCGCCTGTTGAGCGATCGAAGCTCATCCGCCACGGGTTCCGCAGGCCGTACGCCCAGATCTCGTCGAGCGCATTCACGTCGCCGACGAACGGATTGTCCGGCGGAATGCCGTAGAGGCCGCCCGATGTGACATCGATCCGCAGAATCTTTCCAAGCAATGTGTCCAGGCTCTGGGCGCGATCGAAGGGGTCACCGGAGCCCCCGCCGTCCCCGGTTGCGACGTACAGGTAGCCGTCGGGTCCGAATCGGATGTCACCACCGTTGTGGTTGTTGGCGTCCTGAGCGAACGAGAGCAGGACCGTCTCGCTGGCCGCATCGGCGACGTTTGCGTTGGTTCCGGAGACCTCGAAGCGGGATATCCGCGTCACATCGGATCCCGGACCAGGGTCATGGGTGTAGTTGACGTAGAAATACCCGTTGCTAGCGAAGTCCGGATCGAACGCGAGACCGAGGAGCCCCTGCTCATTGGTAGATGAGTCGACCTTGGAGGTGATGTCGAGAAAGGTCCCAATTCCGACGATTTCAATCGTGCCGTCTTGCTCGACCACGAAAAGCCTCCCCGAACCGTCTCCAGCTCCGGTCACCCCGACCGGTCGATTGAAGCCGCTATCCACCAGCTGCAGACCAAGATCGTCGGGTGGATCACCGCCATAGAGGTATCCCGTCCCTCCGGTCACGGCACAGGCGGATGCCGCCAACACGAGGGCGACTCGATACCCGTTCCGAAATCGCTTCGGCATTCTTCACCTCCTACTCAAGAGGTAGAATTGAAATCGGATATCAATTCATTCCGGCGCGGCGGCCCGAATCGCCATCTCCTCCGCTCGCCATCTGCGCAGCCGGAGGGGAGTGCGGGTTAGAATCAATCCACGAGATGAACGCAGCATCGATGACCCGCAAAGACCGCCTCCACGAGATCATCTTCGAGGCCGACACGCCGGCCGGCAAGGCCTTCGACGTCGCGCTGCTATTGCTCATCATCTTGAGCGTGATCTCGGTCATGCTCGAAAGCGTGCCCTCGGTTGCGGCCCGATACGGCCCCCAACTGCGCGCCTTCGAATGGATCGTCACTGTTTTGTTTACAATCGAGTACCTGCTGCGGCTGTACTGCGTCGGCAAACCCTGGCGGTACGCCCGAAGCTTCTTCGGAATCGTCGACCTCCTGGCGATCCTCCCGAGCTACCTCAGCCTCATCATCCCGGGCGCCCAATCACTCCTGGTGATCCGCGCCCTCCGACTTCTTCGCGTCTTCAGGGTGCTCAAGCTCGCGCACTTCGTGGGCGAGGCCAAGGATCTCACCGCCGCCCTGCGCGCAAGCGCACGTAAAATCATCGTGTTCCTCGGCGCTGTCCTGACCATCGTCATCATCGTCGGATCGATGATGTACCTCATCGAAGGCGAGGCCAACGGATTCGTCAGCATCCCGACCTCGATTTACTGGGCCATCGTCACCATGACTACCGTCGGCTACGGTGACATTGCCCCGCAAACCCCTCTCGGCAAGATCCTCGCGTCGATCATCATGATCATGGGATACGGCATCATCGCGGTGCCGACGGGCATCGTGTCGGTAGAACTCGCAGGCGCGGTCAGGGGCAAGGTGTCCACCCAAGCCTGCCCCGACTGCGGGGCGGGCCAACACGACAGCGACGCGGTGCACTGCAAGTTCTGCGGCGCGAGGCTCTGACGCCCCTGCGATGAGAAAGGGCGGCCCCTTCCGCGCGTTGTCTGAAACAAACTTTCTCGTGAATGCCGTGATCGGAGGCCTTCTCACCTTGCACGTGATTATAAGGAGAGGGTTGCCACAGTGAAAGGAGTCGCATCATGAGATACATGCTGTGCCGCAACCGCGTGCGGGACTATCGCACATGGCGAGAGGTATTCGACTCGCACGCCGCCGTCCAGCGAGAAGCCGGAATGAGAGTCGTCCACATCTGGCGGGCGGTCGACGAGCCGAACAATGTCTTCTTTCTCTTCGAAATAGACGACATCGAGGCGGTGCATGCGTTCATGAGTGAGCCCGCAGCCGCTCAGGGCCGTACGGACGCCGGTGTCGTTGATGGCGAATACCATTTCCTCGAGTCTGGAGGAGAGGTTCCGTGAAGATCGACGCCCGGTCCGTCACGCCGTTCAACTTCGAGGGCCTCGAGATCCGCGATTACACGGGCGACCGGAGCTGCGCCTCGTCGGTGGCCGAGATCACGGTCCCTGCCGGCACCCGGCACCGACGTGCGTGGTCGAAGAGATCGGACAAGTTCTATTTCGGGCTGCAGGGAACGCTTGCGTTCCGAGTCGAAGACCAGACCGTCCGCCTCGCCGCCGGCGATCTCTGTGTCGTCCGCAAGGGAGAGAAGTTCAGCTACCAGAATGAAAACGACGAGCCAGCCCGGATACTCCTCGTCCACACGCCGAGCTTCGACCTCGAGCAAGAGGTATTCGAGGAGGAACCAGGCTCGAGATCCGAGTGAACGAGCCAATTGCTGCCGATCAACGGAGGGTCAATTGAGGATCGAATATCAACCGATTGGATTCGTTCGCAGCCCGCACCAAACCGCCTGCGGAACCCCGATTCAGCCGTCGCGTGCTCAAGGCATCGAGGGCTCGGTCGAGATTGCGGAACAGTATGTCGACGGGCTGGCCGACCTCGACGGCTTCTCGCACATCATTCTGATCTGTCATCTCCACAAGGCCTCTTCATTCAAGCTCAAGGTCGTACCGTACCTGGACACCGAACTGCGCGGCCTCTTCGCCACCCGCGCTCCGTCACGACCCAACCCGATCGGGCTCTCCATCGTACGACTGCTGGGAATCGAAGGCTCCACCCTGCGGATCGAGGGCGTCGATCTCCTCGACGGCACGCCCGTGCTCGACGTCAAGCCCTTCGTCAGAGAATTCGACGGCGAAACCGAGATCCGTTGCGGATGGCTGGACGAAGTCAAAAACCGAAGGGCGGTCGCGGACGAGAGATTTGAAAAATAGACTGCCCTCGACGCGAAACGCGGTAGGATCGCTCCCATGAAGAACGACGCGATACAGGACCACTACCCCGACGACCTCGCCCACTGTTACGGTTGCGGTCGGCTCAACCAACGCGGCCACCGGATCAAGAGTTACTGGGAAGGAGACGAGACGGTCGCCCACTTCACACCCGAGCCGTACCACATTGCGATACCGGGCTATGTCTACGGCGGTCTCATCGCCTCGCTGATCGACTGCCACGGCACCGGCACGGCTGCTGCTGCCGCCTATCGCGAGGCCGGCCGGCCCTGGGATTCGGAGCCGCCATTCCGATTCGTCACGGCCTCGTTGCAGGTCGACTACCTGCGCCCCACCCCGCTCGGTGTCCCTCTCGAGATTCGCGGAACGGTCGAAGAAATTTCGGGTCGGAAGGTGATCGTCGCGGCCACCGTGTCGGCTGAGGGCGAGGTCTGTGCCCGAGGCAGGGTCATCGCGGTGCAGATGCCGGAAGATCTGATGGCGAAGCGTAGTTGATGAAGATCACGGTCTGCGAACTGCCCAACGAGCCCTCAAAATTCTCTGACGCATGGGCCAGCCTGGTGCAACACGTCGATGACAACCAGAGCGATCTGGTATTGCTGCCAGAGATGCCCTTCTATCGCTGGCTCGCCCAATCGCGAGAGGTGGACCCGGTCGAGTGGCGGCGCGCAGTCGAAGCACACGAGGAGTGGATCGGGCGCCTGGGCGAGCTGCGGCCGGCAGCGGTCATCAGCAGCCGTCCAGTCGTCTCGGACGGTGCCAGACGGAACGCAGGCTTCTACTGGGAGCCGGGCGCCGGCGCCGTCGATGTGCACGAAAAGCGCTACCTTCCGGATGAGCCCGGGTTCTGGGAGGCGTCCTGGTACGAGAGGGGTCCGGCTACATTCTCACTGGCCACGATCGCGGACGCGTCCGTCGGCTTCCTCATCTGCACCGAACTCTGGTTCTCCCACCACGCACGTGAGTACGGTGAGCAAGGCGCTCACATCATCGTCTGTCCCAGGGCAACACCGACGGCCAAGCTGTCGAAGTGGTTGGCCGGCGGTCAGACTGCGGCGGTGGTTTCGGGTGCCTTCTGTATCTCGTCAAACCTTGCCGGTCGGACGTCCGAGGGCGGAGATTTCGCCGGTGTAGGGTGGATCGCGGAACCGGATCAGGGGATCATCCTCGGCATGACATCAACCGACAACCCGTTCCTGACGCTCGACGTCGATCTGGCCGATGCAGTACGGGCGAAATCAACCTACCCGCGCTACGTCGAGGAGTGACTCGACCGGTCCAGATGCTCCCCAGGAACACTGTTTTCGTGGCATTTCACGATCCAGCACCTATATTGGTTTCAGCGGAGGTGTCTCCTCTGTTGGGGGTGGCGATGCACGATGAGCTCAAGTTTCTGGGTCTGACTCCCCTCTTCGGCATCTGCGGCGCCGCGGCGACCGCCCTCGCGTGGCAGATATTCGCGTTCACAATGCTTGACGCTGTGCCGGCACAACTCGCCGTGCTCTCGTGCATGATCGCCGGCCTCGGCGGCCCGGCTGCGGTCTGGTTCCTGGTGTGGATCGGAACCCGACGGCGGAATGATCGTTCCTATTCTGCCGTCCGGCAATCCGCGTCGGTCGGACTCGGCCTAGTTTTCGCGACCGAGGTTGGCTTCTACATCCCTCTTGGTTTTTTCGCGATCGCGTTCCATTAGCTGAAATCCCTCGGCAGACGGTGATCACGACGGCAGTCTGCCGTACAATCCCTCGCATGTCCGACGAAAAACCGGGATTCAAGAAAGAAACCATCGAGGGAACGATCGAGAAGATCCTCTTCAGCAACGATGAGAACGGCTGGTGTGCCGTTCGTCTCCAGTCCGAGGATGCGGTCTCGGTGACGGCCACAGGGCCGCTCCTGGGCGTGCGACATGGTGACAACCTCCGGCTCAGCGGCCGCTGGGTCAATCACGCCAAATACGGAGATCAGTTCGAAGTCGAATCTTACGTACACGTCGCACCATCGACGCTCGAGGGCCTTCGCCAGTTTCTCGGCTCCGGCAAAATCCGTGGCCTCGGCCCGGCACGCTCCGCTCGGGTCGTCGAGGCTTTCGGGCTCGACACCCTGGAGGTCCTCGACAACCAACCGGAACGCCTCCTGGAGGTCAACGGCATCGGACCCTCGACTCTGGAACAGGTATGTGATTCCTGGGACCAACACCGCGGGATTCAACAGATCATGATCTTCCTCACGGGCCATGGTGTGTCGCCTGGAATTGCGGTAAAGGCCTTCAAGCGCTACGGTCCGGGCGCTATCGAGGTCGTTCGCTCAAATCCGTACCGCTTGGCGGAAGAAGTTTTTGGAGTCGGGTTTCTCACTGCCGATCGAATCGCTCGACAGCTCGGAATACCATCCGATGCGAGAGAGCGTCTCGAGGCCGGTATCCTCCACACTCTGGTCGAGGCGGTCGGCCAGGGCCATTGCTTCCTACCCGAAGACGTCCTGCTGAAGACTGCGGCGACGCTTCTCGAAACCAACGTCGAAGCGCTGCCGCCGGCACTGGCCGGCCTGATAGCTCGGGAACAAGCATCGGTGCGCCCCCGGGGCGACGATCCATCAGCCATTTACCTCCCGCGGTTGGAGAAGTCCGAGGCAGCGGTGGCTCTCAATCTCGCCGAGACACTCGAGACGCTCGCCGCCACTGAACCCATCATCCTCAACACCGCAATCGCCTGGTACCAAGGCCGCCTCAATATCCGTCTCGGCTACCAGCAGCGTGAGGCGCTGACAGCTGCGTTGACTCGGAAGCTGGTCGTGATCACCGGCGGGCCGGGCACGGGAAAGACGACCCTCATCCGCGGGGTTGTTGAAATTCTCGCCCGCAAGGAGCAAAAGGTGGTCCTGGCCGCGCCAACCGGGCGGGCCGCAAAGCGGCTCTCCGAAGCGACCGGAATCCCGGCCAGCACGATCCACAGGTTGCTCGAATTCAATCCCATCACCGGAACATTCACCCGCACCCGGCAGCGGCCGATCGAGGCTGACTGTCTGGTGATCGACGAGGCTTCGATGCTCGACGTCGAGCTGGCGGCGATGCTGCTCGAGGCAATTCCACCGGCAACGCGGGTGGTTTTCGTGGGCGACGCCGATCAGTTGCCGTCGGTCGGCCCTGGCAACGTCCTCGCGGATCTGATCGACTCGAATTGCGTCCCGGTCATTCGTCTCGATGAGATTTACCGGCAGGCCGAACGCAGCCTGATCGTCGAGAACGCACACCGAATCAATGCAGGCCAGATGCCGATTCTCGACGACGATCCTGCATCGAGTGATTTCTTCTTCGTCGCCCGCGATGAGCCGACAGCCGCGTCGGAGTTGGCCATGGAGTTCGTGACGCAACGCATCCCCGATCGTTTCGACCTCGATCCGATCGACGACATCCAGGTTCTCTCCCCGATGCATCGCGGGGAGCTCGGTGTGACCTATCTCAACGAAAGGCTGCAGCAGGAGCTCACTCCCCCTGGACCGGAGCTGGTTGTGGGCTGGCGCCGTTTCCGGGTCGGCGACAAGGTCATGCAGACCCGCAACAATTATGAGCTCGACGTGTTCAACGGCGATCTCGGCCGGGTCACGGGAATCGAACTCGAAAACAGGGAACTGATCGTCGATTTTGATGGCCGCATGGTGATCATTCCTACCGACGCCCTTGAAGATATCGTTCCCGCGTACGCCTGCACGATTCACAAGTCCCAGGGCAGCGAGTATCCCGCGGTCGTCATCGTGTTGCACCACCAGCACCACGTCATGCTGCAACGCAATCTCCTCTATACCGCCATCAGTCGTGGTCGGCGACTGGTGGTCATCGTCGGCTCGAAACGTGCCCTTTCGCGAGCCGTTTACAACGCCTCGGTGCGTGCCAGAAACACCATGCTCGCCGAACGGCTCCGACAGGTCGTCGCGTCATCGACGTCGTGATCCGCGAGTGACGGGATGGTTTCGGAGACATGCCCTGTCGGGCGTGGATTCGCGATACGATAAAATGTTTCGCGCAGCAGGGACTGAGGGGCTATCCGAACCCTTGCACGAGTGCATCATGAGGGAGTCGATGTACAGGGCAATCCGCCTCGCCGCGGCAATCGCGTTGATGGTGGCGCCGGCTTGCGGTCGTCCGCAGCCGGCAGACCAGGTTTTGCCCGCGCAGGATACTGACGTTCCCCGCATTCTGATTATGCCGTTCGCGAACCTGGGCGGACCTGACGATACATATCTCGCCGCCGGTTTGAGCAACGAGATCGCGGACCGATTGGCCTCGGTCAGCGGCCTCGGTTTTGTTTCACGACACAGGACTGGATCCGACGGGGATGCCCTCCGAGCAACCGATGAGATCGGCCGGAATCTCGGTGTGGACTTTCTCCTGGAGGGTTCGGTCCTTCACGACCGAAACGCGAATCTGGACCGGGAGCTCATCGTTGAGTCACGTCTGCTCCAAGTTGCCGACGACAGTGTAGTGTGGAATGAGCGAATCGTCAGGCCGATAGCGGATATCTTCGAAGTTCAGTCGGCTATCGCCCATGCCGTGGTCGAAAAGCTGGACGTGCCATTGAGCTCGGATGAGGTGCAGGCGCTCGACGTGCGACCGACCGAAAACCTCGAAGCCTACGACGTGTACCTTCGCGGCCGCCAGTACAGCGCGAGCTTCGAGGAGGGGGAGCTCGCTCTGGCTGAACAGTTCCTCAATCAGGCAATCGCTCTCGACCCGGATTTCGCCCTCGCCCACGCCATGCTGAGCGAGAATCACAGCCTCATCTTCCACTGGCGCTATGACAAGTCCCCCCAGCGTCTCGCGGCGGCCAATGCGGCGGCGCGCCGGGCTCGCGAGATCGACCCGGATCTGCCAGAGGGACATCGCGCGCTCGGTTTCTACTATTACTGGGGTCAAAACAACTACGAGCTGGCCCTGAGCGAGTTCATCGAAGCCGCCCGGAAGCGTCCGAACGATTCCACCATTTCGGCGAGCATCGGCCTCGTCCTCCGCCGCCAGGGCAGGTGGCAGGAGGCCCTGGACGCAATGCAGAGATCATTGGACATGCGGCCGGAGGATCCGGGCTATATCGCCGCCGTCGCATCCACTCTCGCGCGAATGCGCCGCTACGAGGAGGCGGCCGGATACTTCCGAAAGGTCATCGACCTCTCGCCCGACGAAATACATCCATACGTCTATCTGGCGCGGATCGTTCGGGCCGGCGGCGGCCCCCTTGATGAAGCCGGGTCCATCCTCGATTCGATGCCGGACAAGGACCCCGCGCTCCGTGGCTACTACCGGTTCGAACAGGCGATGTACGAGCGGGACTGGCCCCGCGCGCTGAGCGAACTGGCTCGGGTGAACAATGAAATCCATGAGCCGATCGATGAATTGATCTCCACCCGCGCGCTCGCTGAGTGCGAATGCCGCGTATTCGGTTCGCCTGCCGGCTCGACTCCCTCCATCTGCAATAACGCGCGCGAATATCTCGAACATCATTGTGACCTTTCTCCTGGAGATCCCGGGTACCACGCGGCCCTGGGATGGGCATACGCCTTGAACGGTGAAAAGGAGAACGCCATCCAGTCGGGCATACGAGCCGTTGAGCTGTCACCCATCACCACAGATGCCATGGCGGGCCACAGCTTTCTCATCGAGCTGGCGAAGATCTACGCCTGGGTGGACGAGCCCTATTCCGCGGTCAAGACGCTCCACACCGCGCTCACGACACCCGGATGGATCTCTGAAGCAACCCTTCGGCACGATCCGGTGTGGGATCCAATTCGAGACGATCCGCGCTTCGAGGAGCTGCTACGGATGCACAGCGGAGGGGAATAGGTCGCCTCCCGAGTCAGACAAGTCACACGGCCAGGCCGGCGAGGTGTTCGACGCGCTTCCTGGCGAACCGGCTGTCGAGAAGGGCAAGCGCGCCCTCCAACGACTCGCCCTGAAGAAGACCTCGAGCCGCGAGGACGCACAGGCACCATCGTCGGTCCGACTCGCGACCAAGGCTCGATACCAGCTCGAGGGCATCATCGATGCGGTCCGCGATCCCCTCGTCGAACACAGCGCAAATTGCCCGACGGCGCATCCAGCCGTCCGGAAAGCTCTCCACCAGACTTTGGAGCTCGTCGAACCCGGTGCCAGACGATTCACGGATATGTCGCCGGAAGGCCAAAAGGCGCGGGAGAACGGATGCGCCTTCAACCGCTGCCCCGATTCCGCCATGCCGCCCGAAATCTCCCGTGCCCGGCGTTTCGCCAGCCAGCACATCCTGGTACGGTTGCGACTCTGGAGGCGCCGCCGATTCTTTTCGGTTCGAATCCCAACGGCTCCAATCCACCATCAAAGGGGCGGGTTTCTGCGGCGGTCCAGGCAACTCGCGCAGAGGTTCGACTTCCGACACGGTTGCCCGACCGTTCGGCGTCTCATCCGTTACCTCCGCTTTGTCCTCCGGTTTCGCTGCTAAAGAGGCTTCGCCCCTCGGAGCCATCTCAGGCGAGGCAGTTTCGCGATCTCTCCCATTTGTCTCCGGCACTTCGGGGGCTATATTTTCCGCCGCCTGAGGGGAATCGATCAGCTCGAAACTCTCGCGTGCCGCTTCACCATCTGTCTCGTCCTCGAGGACACTCGTGGCCAGATCGGCGCCCGCGACAACCACCTCCTCCAGCCGCTCCGGGTCACGGATGGCGGCGACCATCTCTTGCAGCTTCGAACCGTCCGCTGCACGTGCTTCAGCCAATCCCCGGAGGAGCGCCGACGGCGCCATTCCACCCTTTCGGCGCGCCAGGGCATCGAGGATCTCCTCGGCACCGTCGAACGCGAGGTGGCGGGCCAACAGCCGACGGTCGGTCGGGCTGATCTCGCGCACCGTTCTCCAGGCACGTGCCACTATCCTTGCCTGCGCAAGCGGTGATCGGGCCTGTTGTAGCTCGCGCAACAGTTCGGTCAGCTTGCGCTGTGTGCTCACCCGACCCTCCCACAGAGCCTCTCCATCATTCGTTTAGGCGTCCTTCTGACTCGACGAGTCCAGCTTGTCGACAACCGCTCCGGGCAGGCGCGAGATGTTCTGCAATAACGTGTCCAGATCGACCCCCGAGAGCTGTTTCATCACCGGACCGAGCTGTGTCAGCACCTGAATCACGTCGTCGGTCAGGCGAGCAGCGCCGGTTCCGTCTCCGGGGTTCCCGCCGTTCGAGATGATGGTGGTCTCTCCTGCACGGGCAAGCGGTTCCGACACCGCAGCCGCGATCTCCGGCAGCACCTTCAGCGCCTCGATCGACAGGCCGGCCTCGTTGTAGAGCTTGAGGGCCTCCGCCAGCTTGCGGCGCGCCTCGGCCTCGGCCTCTCCCCTGGCCTGTATTGCCTCGGCCTCCGCGATGCCGATCTGTCGACGTTGGACCGACTCGGCTTCCGCCTTGGCGATGCCCTCCGCCTGAAGAGCTTTTGCGGCCTGCTCGCGCCGCATGCGCTCCGCCGCTGCCTCCTGCTCAACGGAGTACTTCTTGGCGTCGGCCAGGCGCTCGGCCTCGTACTTCTTGGCATCGGCCTGCTCGCGGATCTGCGCGTTGAGCTCGAGCTTCTGCCGCTCCACCTCCTGGTCTGCGATGCGGATGTCCTGCACCTTGAGCTCCATTTCACCCGCCTTGACCGCCTGCGCGTCCGCAACGTCGACCTCCTTCTTGATCGCCGCCACCTTCAGGCTCAGGGCCTTGTCGGCATCGGCGATTTCGGTATCGACGCCGATCCTTTTCTGCTCCTTTTGCTGCCGCGCCTGTTCCTCTTCGATCTTGGCGTCTCGATCAGCGTTGGCAGTTGCGATGCGCGCGTTCTTGAGCGCCTCCTGAATCTTCGGCTGCCCGAGGGCGTTGAGGTAACCCTCGTCATCCTGGATCGCCTGGAAAACGAAGGAACGGAACTCGAAGCCCATGCCGTCGAGATCGGTGTGCGCTTCGTCGCGCACCTTCTCCTGAAAGATCTTCTGTTCGCGGTAGAGCTCCTCCACCGTCAGAGTTCCGACAATGCCACGCAGGTGGCCGGCGACCGTCTCCTTGATCGTTGCCTGTACATCGTCGACCGGAAGCCCGAGGAATCCCTCCGCGGCCCTGCGGATGTGATCGACATCGCCTCGAACCTTCACCTGTGCAACCGCCTTGACGTTGATCGGGATACCCTGAATCGTATAAACGTGCGGCAGATCGATCTCGAGCGTCATCATGCGCAGGGACAGGATCTCGTACTGCTCCCAGGCCGGCCACACGAAGGTGCCCCCGCCGCGTATGATCCGGAAGCCCTCGGTCTCGCCGGATTCCGATTTCACCTTGCGACCGAGCAGCTTGCGCCGACCGAAGACGATCAAGGCTTCGTCGGGGCCGGCTTTCTTGTACCGCATACGAAATACCAGGTACAGCAGTACCAACAGCACCGGAACAACTACCAACAGACTGATCAACCAGGGACTCACCATGATTCACCTCCGCGCGGAAAAGCTCTGCTCGACATCGGAAACAGCTCCTCAATATTGATACGCACGACCGTAGCATTGCTTCCGGGGTTGGAGATTGGATATTGGATATTGGATGTTCGATGTTGGATATTCGATCTTGGATGCTAGATTCTGGATGCTGGACGCTCGATGCCGGATGCTGGATGCTGGATACTCGATCCACGTCGCCAATGCCTCTGACGTGGGCGGATGGAAGGAGCGCGCATGTATCGGAACACGCAGTTCGGCACCGTGATCGTCGGTATGGTTGCCGCGGCGATCGGGTTCTGCCTTTGGATAGCAACGGAGAATTCTTGGCCTCCAGTGACAGTTGCCGTGCTTGCTGTTTTGATTGCGATTCTCGTGCTCTTCTGGAGCCTCACGGTGGAGGTGACGCTTGACACCCTCCGCTGCTCTTTCGGCATCGGGCTCATCTCGAAAACGATTCCGATGCACCAGGTAAAAAACGCACAGCACGTCAGAAACCACTTGTTTAACGGATGGGGCATCCGCAGGGTTTCCGGCGGCTGGATGTTCAACGTATCCGGTCTCGACGCCGTCGAGCTCACGCTGGATTCCGGCAAGAAATTCCGAATCGGAACCAACGACCCGGAGGGACTTCTGTCGGCAATCGAGACGACGATTGGCAGCACTGCTTGAACTGCAGCCCTGGGTGAAAATATTTCGAATTTCGAATTTCGGATTTCCGCCACGGATTTTCGATGCGGTCCAGGATGCGGTTGCCGGGCCCTCAACGATCGACGTTGACCGAGACACCGGTGATCGAGCAGCGAAGACCGTGGGCTACGGGTTCGAACGGAATCGCGGCCAGCCGGTTCATCACGACATCGACATCGACCGTTACTGAAGCCAACATGTCGGACTTGCGCACCTCGTCTCCGACGACGAGGTGACGCACCAGGGTCACCGCGTCGTCAAGCGCGAGGGTTCCGCCATGGATCGGTTCCCGGGGCACCTCCCCGGTCGACTCCGCCGCCTCGGACAGTGCCCGCGCGAGCCGGGTCAGATCACCGAGCGGCATGGCGAAGGCCGGGATGACGAAGCGACGCCGGCCTTCCCATTCACCCCTTCGACGTCCCCTGTGACCGACCCGTTCTCTGACCGCCACGTCGGCCTCGATCAGCCACGCCGGGCGCCAGGTCTTCGCCGACCTGCCGGCCGACGGCATGAGGGCCGAGCTCTCGACCATTTCTAGGCCGTCTTTTTCGAGGACAGCAGCGTCGCCGCAATGCTCGCAAAAGAAGATGGTGTCGAGCCCCTCTCCGCGGAGGGCCGAACCGCAGGACGGGCAGTCGAGGGAGACGAGACCAAGGGTCATTGGTACTTCTCCACCACACCCTGCACGGTTTCCGTCAGCGATCTGTACCTGCGCTGACTTGCCAGGCCGGTGCCCTCCTCCACCACGCCACCGTGCCGGAACTGCCTGTAACCCCAGTAAACAAGTCCTGATAGGATGAGACCGACGATTCCCAGGCCGACCAGACCATTTTCCGATCGCAGGAAAGACCCGGCGTGCTGGAGAATCGTGCTGCCGATGAAGCAGGCGCCACCACATGCACCGACCAGGCTGAAGGCGCGGTAGTAATGGTTGCCAGGCGCCTTGCCGTAGGCGATGTCGCCGTCCTCGGCATCCACCAGCACCTGATAGGTGCGTCCGCGAAAGCCGTAGCGCACGACCCACATCGGGTAGTAGACGACGGTCACGTGCTTTCGGATCGCCTCGATCCAGGAGAAGGAAATGCGATCGAGGCGGTGGGCCATCTGGACCTCGGAAAGCGACCTGCGGTAAAGTTCGGCGGCCGTCTCCTCGATCGAACGGCTTGGCCGGAAGACCATGCCTCGTCCGCGCAGGAGCCCTTCGTCGAGCGGTTCGATCGCGTCGCCCGAAAGGTTCACCTCCTCGACACCGAACTCGGCCATGTCGGCCGCCGGCATCGTCACGTCGATCGATCGCTCGACCTGCCGTTCGACCGGTTCCCGGACCGTCTCCCAACGGTTGCCACGCTTCTTCTTCCGGATCCGCATGCCGAGGACCCAGCCGATCGCATCGAGGCGGGCGCGTACGAACGGAAACCAGGCCAGGAACGCCTCCTGGTACCGCGCCTCCTTCTTCAGCGCCGGATCTTTGCGCAGACCTCTTCGGAACCACTTTCGCAGCACCTCGCTGGCGTCCTTCCGTTCGAGCTTGTTGAGGACCATCATCCTGACGATGCCTCGATTGCCAACCACCGCCTGCGGCGTCTTGCAGAATCGACAGACCACGTTGGTGTAACCCTCGTGAACGTCGACTGACCCGCCACAGGACGAACACTTGAGACCCGTGAGAACGCGTTTCTTCCTCTGACGCTGCACGTTGATTTCGACCCGCTCTCCGGCCTCGACCGGCGGCGGCGGAGGCGGGGGTGGTTTCGGGCTCATCGGGTTTTCGCCCGCCAAATTTTGAATTTTGAATTTTGAATTTTGAATTCCGCCCACCCGCTCGAAAAAATTTCGAATTTGGAATTTCGAATTTCGGATTTCCCATCCACCCTCCCAGAGGACGGGAGGGATGGGTGGGAATTCCTCATTCCTAATTCCTCATTCCTCATTCGTTATTACACTTTCCGGCTCGTCAGCCAGGCAATCCCGAGGATCGGAATCGCCGATACGAAAAAGGCTGTCGCCTTGTACAGGAGATTCTGGATGAACAGCCCCTCGAGACCGAACACGATCATCGCCAGAACCGCAACACCGATGAACGGCGCCTCGGCTTTGGCCGGGTAATCGGCCGGGAAGACTTTTCCGGAAACTCCGTCGACCGCAGCCTTGTAGGTCTTTCCCTGCCAGTTGTAGGGAGTGTCGTACATCGGTATGTGATAGAGCACCGTCTGGCGGACTGCCACCTCTCCGTGGCGTGCTTTGAGCCACTCGCGAGCAGTCTCTAGCGGCACCTCGGGCTCGACTAACGGGACGCCGTCGAGAGCGTCCGAGTCCATCGCACGCGCATCTCCGGCGGGTAGCTCGATCCCCTGCAAGCCCTGGAGCGACGATGGCGCCGCGGGTTCCAGCACCACCCGTTCACCGCCCTTGCCGGCGACCGTGAATGCCCAGAAAGGAAAGTAGTGAAGCTCCGGCTCGCTCAGTTTCGCCTTCTGGTCGAGGTCGGCAACCGTCGAAGAACCTCCGAGAAACCTCTTGAGATGGGCTGGCACCTGGACAGGTGGCACTGTCAGCTCCATCACCTCATGGATGAGGGTTGCGCTCCCGTCAACCACCAGGGCGGTGTCACAGTACGGGCACTCGAGCAGGCGCTCGCCGGCGCGCGGCTCGATCGACGCCCCGCATTGGGTACACGCTACCGCCACGGCCGTCTATTCCTGTTTCGTCCCGCAGTTAGGGCAGAACTTGGCGCCGTCCGGCACTGGCTGACCGCAGCCGGAGCACCCGCTCCCCGCCTGAGCGTGGCCGCAGTTGGGACAGAATTTGGCCGACGGCGGGACCGCCGTACCGCACTCGGTGCAGAACGAACCTCCGGCAGCCTTGGAGGCCGCAGCTCCGGCGGCGGCTGTTCCGGCTGCCGGAGCGCCACCGCCCTGCTGGCCCTGTTGCATCGCCTGGTTGATCATCCCGGGCATCATTGCGCCGAATCCGGCACCGAGACCGAGCCCCATACCCGCGCTCGCTGCGCCACCTTCACCCCCGGCGCCACTGCCCTGAGCAGCCTCCTCGATCGCTTGCGCGGCCTTGAACTGCATGTAGGTGTTCATATTGCCCACCGCGCCCATTGCTGACCGCTCGTCGATCTTCTCCTGGACCTCGTCGGGCGGAGTGACCGAATTGATATAGAAGTCGGTGAGATCCATGCCGTACTTGCCGAAATCCTCCGATATCCTCGCCTTGGCAGCTGTGCCGAGCTCGTCGTAGTACTTCGGCAGATCGAAGATCGTGTCCAGGGTCTCGCCGAGCAGATCGTTGAGCCGCGACACGATGATGTCGCGGTAGAAATCCTGCAGCTCGTGGGTCTCGTAGAGGCCCTGCGAACCGACGACCGTGTTGACGAAGAGCTGGCTGTCCTCGATGCGGTAGGCATATGTCCCGAATGCGCGAAGCCGGACCATCCCCAGCTCGGCATCGCGGAAGACCACCGGTTCCCGAGTTCCCCATTTCTGGTCGATGAAGGTCCGCTTGTTGACAAAGACCACCGCCACCCGGAACGGCGACTCCCCGCCGAATGGCGCGCCGATGATTCCGCCGAGTAACGGGATATTCTGGGTGCTGAGGGTGTGCCGTCCCGGTCCGAAGACATCCAGCGCCTTGCCGTCGCGATAGAGCACGGCCTCTTGTGCTTCGTGAACCACCAGCTGCGCACCGAGCTTGATTTCGGCGCTCCCCTCGGGCGGGAACCGATAGACGATCTCCTCACCACTCGGATCGTGATGTTCGATGATTTCCAGCAGCGCCATTACGCACCTCCAGTTCGGGTCACGTCTTCAAAGACGGTCGCTCTTTGGTCGAACTTGTCATCCGCTCCCTGCACCGCGTCGAGCAGGCGCGCGAGCATCTCGTCGTCGGCGGTGTCCGGAAGCTGCTCCACCTGGGTCGCGAGGTACTCGACCGTGTCGGCCAGCGTGAGGTCGAACTCATAGATGCGATCGAGCTCGGCCTGGCCGATTTTGACCGCGTCGAAGAAGCCGGTCGACCCGTAATCGGCGTGGCGGATCCTGTTCGCCAGCCGATCGAGCGCCTTTTCCACACTCGATGCCCGATCGAGGTTGTCGAGCCGGCCCTCCCGGCTCCACTCCCGAATTTTGCCATTGATCGCGAATCTCGCGCGATCGACCTGCTCGGCAAGCCAATCCCGCTGGAGCTTGTCGACCTCTCGCCGCAGCTCGCGCTCGAGGTAGCCGCGAAAGCCGGGGATCTTCGCACCCAGCTTTTCAATGAAGTTCCGGCGTTCGCGCGCCCTTTCCAACTCATCGTTCATTTCAGACCTCCCTGTTACCTCAGGCGGACACCGCGGCACCGAACTGTGCCATTCGGACACGCCGTGCACCGTTGAACGTTACGAAATTCAGGCATGTAAATTGCGTATGAATAAATCGCCATGTCGTTATCGGCCTTGTATCCCTGCTCGTTCCATTACGAGGGAGCCCGGAAGGCTTCAAGGGCCGGCGGCATGCCCACCTTGCACGGGCGGAGTTTCTGCCCCCAACCTTTAACGGCCCACCGTTAATACCCGCCATTATACCTACCATTTCGTAGCTGTCTCCGGGGTCCAGGGAACCCCGGGGCAGCTCCTCACCGAACAGTCTCGACGTGGAAGTACCCGCCGTATTCACAATAGTCAGTACGTTGATTCCCGCTCGTGATTCCCACGGGCGATGCCGGATACTAGATACTGGATACTGGATGCTGGATGCTGGATTCGCCCACCCACCCCTGGATGGTCTGCCTCGGTACTGACCAGTATCCAGCATCTAGCATCCAGCATCTAGCATCTGCCGAGAGAACCGACCTCCCCTGAAACAGCGATCGGGTAACATGGAACTGCCATGTCGAAGAGACCACGCAAGAAAAACAAGAAGAGCACTCGACGGACTCAAGAGCCAGCCAAGAAGAACACGAAGTACTCGGCATCCGAGATCACGTTGGCGGTGCTGGGTGCGGCGCTCCTGGTGATGGTGGCGGGGATCATCATCACGTCGCTGTTGGACTGAATGGCCCAAATCGCGCGATGCTGGATCCTGGATGCTGGATCCGCCCGCCCACCCGCGGGCCCAGAGATCACACAGATGGACTTTTTCGGCTGGTTTCGGCTGGTTATCTGTGTTGATCTGTGTGCACCTGTGGGCCCCCGGTGTGAACAGATGGATCGAGAATTGAGCATTACAATGGGCGCACCCAAGCGCGCCCCTGATCGCTGAGTTGCCTCGATCTATCGCTTCTTGCCGCGAGGGGCGTCGGCGCCACCGCCGACCACCGAACCGTCCACCATCAAATCCTCGCTGATATCCGGCGCCCACACATAGGGCGTGATGCACCACTGCCAGCCGTCCGGACCAGAGTCAGGCGACGTCAGCCAGCGGCCGACACCGGCCTGCAGGCTGACGGGGAGCTTGCCCATCATGACCAGCTTGGAGGCGGCCACGTTGAACGGCACCGACCACTCCTCGATCTCCCAGTTGTAGGTGGTCTCGGACTGGAACGAGACGGTCCAGGCGCTGTGGAAGGTGTAGGCCACGAAGGGGGCTGCACGAAGGTCGAGTTGATGTCCTCCCGATCGTCGCTGCCGGCGAACGACCACACGTGGTTGGCGAGGGCGCCCATGGTCCACCGCCCGCGCATGGTCAGCGCGATGGCGGAGGGCCCTGCCCCCCACTTCTCGGCGCCGAGCAGCTGGTCCGTGGCCGTCCGGAGATAGAGGATCGGGCCGACGCCCCAGATCACTCCGTTCGTCGGTTTCTTCGGGGAGGCGAGCAGGCTGACCGTGATGTCGCCGAGCCCGAACTGCGACCCCGCCCCCGGAACGATCTCGTCCTGCCAGATCACCGGCATGATGGTGCGGGTGATCAGGTTCCAG
>JAJDNM010000126.1 GCA_022340665.1 Acidobacteriota bacterium
GGAGGATCTCAGAGCGAGCCGGCTCGACCCAACCACAACGCTGGCCAACGCTATTCGGCAGGCGGAGCGGCCGCCCTCCCTGCTCATCAATGCATCCGCGGTCGGTTTCTACGGAGATCGTGGAGAGGAGTCTCTCGACGAAGCCTCATCGTCCGGAGAGGGCTTCCTCGCCGAGCTTTCGCAAGACTGGGAGACCGCGGCCCTGGCCGCGCGATCGGAAGACACCCGGGTGGTTCTCCTACGCCTGGGCATGGTGCTGGCGCAGGAGGGTGCGCTCGAAAAGATGCTGACCCCGTTCAAGCTCGGGCTCGGGGGACCGGTCGGTTCCGGCCGCCAGTTCTGGCCATGGATCGGGGTCGACGACGTGAGCGGTATCGTCGAGTTCATCCTCGGCCAACCCGAGATCGAAGGTCCGGTCAACGTCGTCGCCCCTCAGGAAACCAGGTGCTCCGAATTTGCCCGCACCCTCGGACGCGCACTCTCTCGACCGGCGATCTTGCCTGCACCCGCCTTTGCGGTGAGACTTGCTCTGGGCGAAATGGCTGACTCCTTGCTCCTCTCGTCGCAACGCGTCCGGCCAGCATTGCTCGAAGAAGCAGGCTACGAGTACAGGGCACCGACGTTGGACATCGCTCTTCGAACAGCCCTAAAAACATCATGAGAAGGTTTGAACGTTGAACGTTTAAACGTTAAACGTTAGAACGTTTCAACGTGCAACGATCGCTATCCGGCGAGGGCTTCGACGGGGGTGAGCCGTGCTGCGCGCAGCGAGGGGTAGATTCCGGCGATCAGGCCGACACTGATTGCGAAGACGACCGCCAGGAAGACCGCGAAACCGGAGATTGGCAAACCGGCCTCGAAGAATTGCCCGGCGATACCGCACACCACCACCGCGACGAAGAACCCGATGATTGCTCCTATGACCGACAGGAAAACCGCTTCGATCAGGAACTGAAGCAGGATGTCCCGGTCCTCGGCGCCGATCGACTTGCGCAGGCCGATTTCGAAGAGACGCTCGGCGAGCGAGATCTGCAGCACTGAAAAGATCCCCACACCACCGACCACCAGCGAGATGCCCGAGATCGCGAAGAGGATGATCGTCCAGCCATTCAGCATGACGTCTATCTCCTCCTCGGCTTCGAGGATTTCCTGTGCGACGTTTTCAATCTCGAAATCCTCGACCCTGTTGTGCTGGCGCCAGAGCCTGTTTTTCAGATGGGCAAAGAGCTCCGAAAGTTTGCTCGTGTCCGCCGCTTTCACCATCAACATGGGAACCCGCTCGCCACCGCCGTAAAGCCCCTGCATCGTGGTCAGAGGGATCGTCGCGCCCTCCATCTCACGCCGGCTCCAGCCATCGTTGATCATGTCGTTGCCGACACGCTCACCGACTCCGATCACCTCGAAGCTGTGATCGCCGAGCCGCACCCACTCGCCCAGCGCGTCATGGCTGCCAAACAGGTCCTCGGCCAGGAAATGTCCGATCACGGCGACCCGGCGTTTTCGTTCCACGTCGAGATCAGAGATGTATCGACCCTTTGCTGTGCGGCGGTCGAACACCTCGGCATATTGGGGAGTGGTTCCCGTGACGCGCACCGATTTGCTGGCATCGCCCCAGGCAATCACCTGTTGGGAATATGACACCGGCGCGGCCGACGAGATCTGTTGGCTCGCCTCGACCAAGCCAGCCGCATCCTCCCGCCGCAACCCTTCTGACATATGGGCGCGTTTTACGTCGAGATTTGTGGTCGGCGTTTCGGTGCTGACAAAAAGCACCCCACGCAGACCCAGAGAATCGATGCCGTTCCAAATCTCGACCTTGACTGCCTCGATGAGGCTGACCATCGTGACGACCGCCATCGTGCCGAGAACCACTCCAAAAAGCGTCAACAGCGAACGCATCTTGTGCGCCCAAATCTCGGTAAGCGTCGTCCTCAGGGCTTCGCCGATGACCATGGCTACCTCACTCGTAACGCAGTGCGACCACCGGATCGAGGCGAGACGCCCTCACCGCCGGGTAGAGTCCAAAGAAGAAACCGACGACTGTGGCCGAGGCCACCGATACGGCGATCATCGACGCGGTAATCGTCATATCCATCTGCATGATGGTCATGATGCCGAAGGTAAAGACAATGCCGAGTGCGAGACCCGCCGCACCACCGAAGACCGTAACCACGATGGCCTCGATCAGGAACTGGACGAATACCTGCCATCCGGTCGCGCCAAGTGCCTTTCGCACGCCAACTTCACGCATCCGTTCGGTGAACGATGCGAGCATGATGTTGGTGATGACGATACCACCGACCAACAGGGCGATCACACCGCACGCCATGAAGGTGATGTTGTAGACCATGTCTTCCTGGGCGCCCTGTTCGAGCCGTTCCTGACGATCCCAGACGCCGAAATCTTCCACCCCGTGCCGTGAGCGCAGGAGCTGTTCGACAGCGTCGCGAGACTCCTTGTGGTCCTCGGGGGAGCGGAGCCGCAGGTTCAACTCATCAATGTTTTCTGCCCCCGGCTCCTGATGCCGTTTCATGTACGACGTGATCGGCACAGTGATCAGCCGGTTGAGCCACTCGTGGGCGTTGTAGGAGTCGGTTCGCTGCCAGAAGAAGACCTTCTCGGCGGTCACACCGACCACCGTGTAGGCCTTGCCTTCGATGTTGAGGGCCTTGCCCACTGGATCGGCGGTCCCGAAGAGCTGCCGCGCTCGGGTCGAACCCAGCACTACGACCGCTGCCGCCGTCTCGATGTCGTGGTCCGTAATGTACCGGCCGCTGCCGATCGCAAGCTCGCGCATCCGGCCGAACTCGGGTTCGGTGGCCGTAATTCGAAAGCGTTCCTCGGTAGCGCCCGCGCGTATCTGGTGGTTGCGCCCGATTTCAGCCACGACGACATCGAAACCGTCAATCGTGTCCCTGATGGCCTCCGCATCCTCCAGCTTGAGCCCCATTTTCGCTCGCTGTCGGGCGGTCAGCTCGAGCTCCCCCGGAGGCTGGTTGTAGACACCCATGAGCAGAGTGCCACCAGACTCCCGGAAGTACTGGTCTCTCCTCGCATCCATGCTCGCAGTCATGCCGAGGGTCGCCACCACCGAGGCGACACCTAGGATCACGCCGAGAGTCTGGAGCATCGTGCGGCCGATGTGCTCGCGGATCTCGACGAACCCTTCGCGGATAAACTGGGCTGGATTCATGCAGCTGCCTTCTGCCCGTTGGGCAGGATCAGGCCATCGACGATGCGGATCGTCTCCCTCGCTCGAGCCGCGATCGTCGGATCGTGGGTCACCATGATCATCGTCTGGCCACCCGCGCGCAGCTCGTCGAAGAGCTCGAGAATCTCCTTGCCGGTCTCCTGATCGAGGTTCCCCGTCGGTTCATCGGCCATGATCACGGATGGTCTGCCTACGATCGCCCGGGCGATCGCTCCGCGCTGGCGTTGACCGCCGGAGAGCTCGTTCGGGCGGTGCCTGGCACGATCGTCGAGACCGACCTTGGCGAGCGCCTCGTACGCCAGCTGGCGTCGTTCCTTCCTGCTCATCCCTCCGTAGAGCAGCGGCAGCTCCACGTTGCGCAGGAGGCTCGCCTTGGGGAGAAGGTTGAAATTCTGAAAGATGAAACCGATCTTCCTGTTTCGGAGGTGGGCGAGCTTTCGTCTCGAGAACCTTGCAACCTCTTCTCCGTCGAGAAGATACGAGCCAGACGTCGGCGTGTCAAGGAGGCCGAGAATGTGCATCAGGGTCGACTTGCCTGAGCCGGATGGCCCCATGACCGCGAGGTAGTCGCCAACACCGACCTCCAGGTCGATGCCCCGCAGGGCCTCGACCGAGAGCTCACCTTCGCCGTAGACCTTGGTGATGCCCTCGAGCTTCATCAGCGTCTGCATCAGGACCTCTCCTCCTGCGGCTTCGACGGATCCGCCAGCGCCACCTTTTCGCCGTCGTTCAGGCCCTCCACGATTTCGACCTCGGTGGTCGAGGCGATCCCGGTGACCACCGTGCGCTCTTCGAACCAGCGTCGCCACTCCTGACGCGGGTCTTCGCGCCATTTCTCGTCCTCGCTCGTTCCGCCTTCGCTCTCGGCGTCTGCACCTTCGGCGCTCTCGGACTCCCCGTCGGTCTCGGTAGCCTCCTTCGGCAAGGGAGTATCACGCAGGACATAGACCATCTCCTCGTCGCCGCGCACGAAGACGGATTCCAGCGGCACCGTCAACACCTGCTCCCTGGTCTCGCCGCGAATTTCGATGTTGGCGGTCATCCCGGTGCGGAGTTCGTGGCCCAACTCGTCGAGAGCGATCTCCACATCGAAGACCTTGACTTGATTGTCGAGGCGCGCCGCCGGTGCAATCCGGCTGATCGTTCCGGTGAAAAGCACGCGAGGAAATGCATCGAGCGTGACACGGGTACTCTGGCCAAGGTGGATCTTGCCGATGTCGACCTCGTTGATGCCGGCCTTGACCAACATCGTTTCGAGGTCGGCGACGGTAGAAATCACTGTGCCCGCGTTGAAAGAACCCGAACCGGTCACTGTCTCTCCGAGCTCGACCTG
>JAJDNM010000127.1 GCA_022340665.1 Acidobacteriota bacterium
TTGGAGTCGCACCTTCCGTCGCCCTCGTTCCACGAACATGGCGGGTCTGTGGTCCAAGGGTCTGAAGGGAAATCCAGCAGTGATGCCGCCACGATGAGCCTCGCCTTGAGCCTCGACTCTCGAGGCATTTCCACGCGCTGCCGCAGCCCTTCGGACCCGTTGGCGAATCCGGCGTCGCGGTACTGTGCCCAGCGTTCGCCGACCTGGTGAAAGAAAAGCCACCGGGCGACACCGCCGCCGATTTCGTCCAGCCCCGGCACGATCGATGCGGTCCCGTCGAAGGCAACGACCTCGCCCCGTTCAACTTCCGGTGGATCGGGTTCACCAATCTCAGCCCACACGAGCGGCTTCTGGCGGGTGACGGCAAAGAGCTGGTCAGCCGTTTGTCCGGCGTAGTCGGAGACGTGGAAACGGAGGGCATTCTCGAAAGCGGTCGCCCCGAGGGGCAACCCAACCGGGACCTCGGCCACGAACCAGCCCCAATCACCGTTGTCCCGGTCATCCTGGTTGTCAGCATAGAAGCCATAAACCATCGTCGGCGGATCCAAGGACTCGTTCGTGATGGTGACCGAGCTGACATCCACATCGTGGTGGAGATCTGTGACCCGGAATCGAACCGGCAACACGACTACCTGGTTGTCGGAAAGACTGAACAGGCTGCTTGGCACAACGTCGATCGCCGGCGCGTGGGGCCCATCGAGACCCGTGTCAACGTGAATCGGGTCGAGATAGGCCTGCGAAGATCCCGGGCAAATCTCCTGGGCGGTCTGTGTGGTGGTGATAGCAAAACCGCTATCGTCCAGAATCGACCGCCCGACATGTCCTGCGGTTTCCGACCAGCACGAGTCGATCGGCAGCGTTTTGAAGCCGTAGTCCACGCCGTTCAGGAGGTCCAGGTTATTGGTCCAGCGGCCGTGCTCGTCGGCTCCGATTCTGGTCGTGACGCCCCCCCAGGCAAGCGTGGCTGTGTAAAGCACGTTCTCTCCCAGGCCCCATGTCGACCTTCGTTGGTCTCCGTCGGCGCAGTCAGGGCTTCGAATGCCTACCGGGCCGAGACCGAAGATCTGGAAGTGTTCGACCGAAACGCTGGTGCCAAACAGGAGTGGCGCGAGTGGTTCGTGAACCGCATCGTGCAAACCGACCTCATCATGGATCCCGTACAGAAGCGCACGTTCCGAATAACCACCATCCGAATCCTCAACAACGAATCGGAAGCTGTTGGCTCCGTACCGGACGTTTGGCAGATTTACGGTGACCGATTCTTCGTCTGCCGGGACCTCGATTACGAGGTCCGCGTCAGTATTCCGTTCGACGCACCCAGGTTCATCGCGGCCGGCAAACGGGAACGATCCGGGCCAAATGATGGGGACCTCTCCGCCATCTCCGCCTACGGCCTCGAACGTATCCTCGTTGACGAAGACGCTGACCGTTGTCCCTCCGAGGCTCTCCCCGGGTTCCGGATTCAAAGTCAATCCGAGGTTGCCGAAACACTGGAAGCGGCTCGCACCTTGTGGACAATTCCACTCTACAGACTCGAACGAGGGCACTGGTCGCGGTGCGTCCCACACGGGAGTGATGACAGGATCTCCAGGAGGGTTGGAGGTGTTGCCAAGGTAATACCACTCCGAAAATGTGTTCCACTTGATTCGATAGTGGTAGGTCTGCCCGGGATCAACCGTCCTGTCCGTAAAGCTTGTGTAGCTTTCGGTACCGCCATCATGATCCTGATTTCCTGGCTCCTGAAATGCAACCCAGGACTGTCCGCCGTCGGAGCTGCGCTCGAGCTCCATGCTCGGAGTGCTCGACCCGCCCCAGACGAGAAGCACCGCGTCCGGGAACACGTACCTCGTCGTGAATGGACAGGTGTTAAGATCCGAATGTTCCACTACCACCTCGTCACTGACGCACGACGAGGGCGGCTCCTGATTCGCACACGGATCCGGTTCGCCCCTCAGCGCGGTGTCCAAGGGTATGGATCCGGGCGCCGCCACCACCAGTCTCACCCGATAGGCGGGGACAGCTCCCGAGGTTTGAAACGAACCTGTCAGACCATCCGCGAGTTGCACCACCTCCATCAAGTCGGAACCGTCATCTCGGAGAACGGCAAACCACGAATCGTAGCCGGGCGGTACAACCGATTTCGTACCATCGATTCCGAGGACCTGGCCGTCGCAATACACGCGACCTTCCGGCTCTCCGATAACGGCTCGCAGTTCGTTGTCGATGATGGATACGGTACCGGTGCCGCGCGATCTCACCACGCCTCCCTGTGCCCCGGTCAGCGCGACAGAAAAGGTCTCTCGCCCCTCGATCAAATCGTCTTCGACAATCGAAAGCGGAATGTATCCCGCCGTTTGCCCGGCGGGTATCGTCACAGTGCCGCTCGCCTGCAGAAAATCGAGCGGGTCGAGGGCTGTACCCTCAGACATGACGTAACTGACGATCACGTCGTCCGAAGCCTCTCCGGATAGAGATACCCCCAAATACACCTGCCCGTCTTCTTCTCCAAAGGAGAAGCTGGAGGACTCGAGGAATACCTCTGGCACGTCATTGTCAAGAATCGTCACCTTTGCGACCGAAGGGCCCGAAATCGGTAAACCGGACACATCTCCCAGCGAGACAGTGAATGATTCGTCGCCCTCACGGAGGGAATCCTCGCCTATCAATACCTGCAGGTACCGATCGGTAGCTCCGGGACTGAACCACAAGTAACTGACTGCACTCGTGTAATCCTCCCCTGCGGTAGCGGTAACGTCGCTGGTCGCGTATTCGACGTTGATGTCCTTGTCGGCGGCTACTGATAGGTTGATTTGCACCTTCACCGAGCCGGCGTTCTCGGGCACGGGTATCTCCGATTCCGTGAATTCGACCCAAAGGTCATCATGAATCGTTACCTCGCCGGCGTCCGGCAACATATCGTCGAGGCTGCATTCGACCGGGCTGAATATAGTGACGTGAAAGTATTCTCGGCTGTCGGATTGAGGATCCGTTGTGACAGGGATCGTGACGAGAAATTCAGTCTGTCCGGGCGCGAACACCAGCGTCTCTGATAGCTCGCCGTAATCCTCGCCGGCGATCGCTGTCCCGTCAGAGGTGCCAAACGTAACCTGGGTTTCCCGACCGCTCGGCTCTGACAGGCGAACGGGAATACTGATCTCTCCGAACTGCTCGAAGGCGTCGTAGGTCGCAGAATAGAAGCCACCGTCGGCGAGATAGACGAAGGGGGGCCAGTCGTTGTCTTTGATCGTGACAGTTGCCGTTGCCGGTTGACCCAAAGTGCCGGTCTCCGGATCGGACAACGAAACAGTGAATGTCTCATCCACTTCATCGAGCAGGTCCTCGAAGATGTAGATTGTCAACGGCACACTCGTCACACCGGGAGAGAACGTCAGAACGACGTCTAAACAGCCGTAGTCGCTGCCTCCGGCGGCCTCCGCGTTCAACGTGCGCACCCTCACGCTCGCCGACGAGGTGGAGGATTCGGCACGTGCTACGCCTCCGTCCATTAACTGAACGAGAAGCTGAACTTCACCAGCGCCTTCATTCACGCTTGCCGAATCGACGCTGAACCGGAATTTTGGGGCGGGTGGTGGCTCAACTGAGCTCCACCGTTTGAAATCCCCAGTCTCGAAGCTGTCTTCGAAGACGAGTTCATCGCCATTTGCAGAGGCCGCCGCGCCCACGACCACGATCGTGAGCGCCATGCGCGCGAAGCACGGCCATGCGCCCACCCTCACCGTTTCCGCACCCTCCGGAATGCTCCGTCAGAATGGAGCGGGCACGGAGAATTCGACACGACCAGCTCCTCCCAAAGAAAAATGAGACGCCCTCGGCTTACAAGTTATGTCCTCGATGTGTACATCACAATGGTTCAAATGGACTGTTTTTCTCATTATTTTGAGTGATATTGGCTAGTGCTCTCGAGTGATCGGCCAGGCTGGAGGTTGATCAGTGGGATGACACCGCCAGTCGGGACTCCCGCGTATACTCTCCTCGCATGACACGCATCTCGGTTGTCATTCCCACCGTCGGCCGCGCCGGTCGGCTGCAGGCGACCCTCGAGGCCTTCGGAAAGCTCGACCCCTCCACTCCCCCATTCGAGGTGGTGGTGGTGCTTGACGGCGAGGATGGGGCAACCCGTCAGACTGCCGAACAGCCCCGCCCTTTCGCGGTCAGGGTCCTGAGCCAGCAGAAGGCCGGCCCCGGCCCGGCCCGAAACCTCGGCGCGCAGGCGGCCGACGGGGAGCTGATCGTCTTTCTCAACGACGACACCCGGCCGCACCCGGAATGCCTGGCCGTGCACGCACGCGCCCAGGACGAGCTCGGTCCGTGCATCGCGATCGGACGGGTGGAGTGGGACCCGGAGCGGCCGATCACCGACTACATGGCGTGGCTCGCGCCCGGCGGCCACCAGTTCAACTACGGCCGGCTCGACCCGGACCAACCGACGCCGTGGGACGCCTGTTGGGGGACGAACCTGGCGGTGCCGCGGCAGTGGTTGCTGGACGAGCCCTTCGATCCGGACTTTCCGGTGGTCGCCATCGAGGACGGCGAGTGGGGTTACCGGATGGCTCGCCGCGGCCGGCCGATGCGCTACGTCCCGCAGGCGGTCTGCTACCACGATCACCGCTACGAGGGACCGGCCGCCTACCGCGCACGGGCCCGGACAGCGGGCACCGCTTCGCGCTACGTGGTCCGCAGGCACCCGGAGCTGTTCTGGACCCTGATCGGCCGCCCGACGGTCGCGGCCAAGGTGCGGGCATTGAGCATGTTGCTCCCGGGCAATTGGCGGCGGGAGATGTTCTGGGATCTGGACTATCGCTGGAACTATGTACTCGGTATCCTGCACCCGGGACGGGCCGACCGTCTCCACCGATGAACGAGGGGGCAACTGATGAAGAAGCTTTTCATTCTGTGGGCGCTGATCACGGTCGGACTGCTGCCGCTGGGTTGCGCGCCGTCCGAACAGGCTCCGCCCGCCGTCGAAGCGACACCGACTCCGGACGAGGCGATCGCCGACATGGATTTCGAATCGGGCGGGGTGGAGCAGGCGGAAACGGCAGACGAAACCGCCGCGGAATCCAAACCAGACGGGCACTAGAAGCAATACTCTTCCCTCGGCTGGTGAATCGGCGCGACCAGGGAGTGGGCAATTCGTCCCCGCAACGGCCAACTTTGCGGCTCCGGCCGGGAATTCGGCGCACCTAGTCTGACCTTAAGTCATTCCATTTGAGCGCTTTCCATTGTATAATCGACCCATGATCACGGATGCGGACGCGCTTCGGGAGTTCGAGGATTCGCTCGTGACAAGGGACTCGGCGGACTACCTCGCCAACCTTCGGATCTTCGAGGCTCTTTGGAACCACGCGACCCAGCTGGGGGTGCTGCCGCTGGAGGATCCCCTGGATGGTCTTGAGGTCGACCTACGCCTCGCCGAGGCCCTGAATGTTTGCTGAGATTCTTGCCAATCTTGCGGACAACCTGAATCGAAAAAACCTCGGTTACATGGTAATCGGAGGACAGGCGGTCCTGGTTCACGGCGAGCCCCGCTTGACGAAAGACATCGATGTCACCGTTGCTGCCGGGCTCGAGAAGCTCGATCTGTTGGTCGAGGTGGCCGAGGCCTCCGGTCTCGAACCGCTTGTGGATCCTGAGGAGTTCACTACTCGAACGATGGTGCTCCCCTGCCTCCACAAACCCAGCGGGGTAAGGGTCGATTTCATCCTTTCATTCTCGCCCTACGAGCGAGAAGCCATCGATCGCGCGGCGGAGATCGAGGTTGCCGGATCGAAAGTCCGATTCGCCTCCGCCGAGGACCTCATCGTGCACAAGGTGCTCGCCGGCAGGCCCAGAGACCTCGAAGACGTTCGATCGGTTCTATTGAAGAATCCGAAGCTCGATCAGCGCCTGGTATCAGAAGTACTTTCTGACCTTCAGGAATCGCTCGACCTGGGATCGACCCTCGTAGATAGATTCACCGGAATCGTGAATGGTCTCGGTCGCGAACAGGGCTGATAGGACACCAGAAGCCTACTCGATCAGCTCGGCGAGCGAGCGCAGGCCGTCCGGGTCGAGGATGGTGACGTGGCGGGGCGCGGCCTCGAGCACGCCGTCGTCCTCGAGGCGGCGGAAGGTGCGCGAGAGGACCTCCGGCGCCGTGCCGCACTGGGCGGCGATGAGGTTGCGCGGCTCGGAAAGCTCGATGCGATCTCCCGGCTGCAGCTCGCGC